>JBAXET010000112.1:0-9675 GCA_037140275.1 Ferruginibacter sp.
CGTGCTGTTGCGGCAACACTGGTATTGATATCAGTCCATGTTGCTCCGTTATTGGTTGAATAAGATACCGTGAATGTATTGGCTTCATCACCATAAGCTGTCCAGCGAATATTTTCTGTTTGCCCCGGCACTAATGTTTCTCCGCCAAAAGGATATTCAACTGTAAGTCCGTTCATATCCATTTGATAGGTGAGTACATATTCCTGCGCACCTGCTGGTAAAGCAAATGCATTTACATTCATTAGATAATTACCTGCCGCAGGATTATCAATAACCACCTGCTCAATATTATTTTTATGATCCACCCCTTCTGTGGCTACAGCTGTTACATTGCCCGCAGACGGATCCAGTATCAGCGGAAGATGAGTGGTGGTTACCGGATTATCCGAAACAGTCAGATCAAGATCATTAACCAGAGTAGTGGCAGCAGGCAATGATGCAGCTGCATCTGCCCAATACAACATTACTTTTAAGCGCCTTACTCCTGCAGGTACTATTATTGGATAACTTGCATTAGCCGCTGAGCTGATTTGATAATTAGTAGCTTCCATGGCCTCCACCGCTTTTCTGATATTGAGCATACCAAAACCATAAGTAAAATCCGGACCGGCATTTCCTAAATCATCAGCAGTATTGCACATCAGTGCTTTTAACAATGCAGCTTTGGGATTGGCACTATGTAACTGGCGGTATCTTTCATTGAGTAAAACTGCTGCTCCGGTAACTACCGGTGCCGACATGCTGGTACCAGAACTTCCACCATATCCATTATTGGTAAAGCAGGAAACAGTACTGGTTCCATTGGCAACAATTTCAGGCTTTAATCTGCCGTCTGCCACCGGGCCACGGCTGCTGCTGTTGTTAATGGTAAATGTACTGGCTGCTAAATTGCCTACTGTCAATACGTTTTTAGCAGTTTGCCAGCCAGATTTAATAGTAGCAAATGAGGATGGAAATCCTGAGCAGGTCAGCCCTCCATCGTTACCGGCTGCAAAAACATGCAGCACTTCATCATACGTTTTTAATTGCACATCAGCATAATTGCTGTACACATCATAGGCACTATTGCCCGCACAACCTGCATTGCCAGTATAATAAGAATTATTGGTAGCAATCAAATTATTGTCGGTAACATATACAGGAGTATTGGTAATAATATCATTAAAAGACTGACTGACTATGGTTGCCCTTGGCGCCATTCCCTGATACAGGGGATTAATAATACCGCCTCCGGCTGTGGTGCCCGAAGTGTGTGATCCATGTACCCTTGGTATATCAAATACCCTATTGATAAGCCTGCCCGTAAAATCCATATGAGTAGAAATATTGGCATCATCGCCAATGCCTACTGTAATGTTTTTTCCACGAAGATTTCTGCCCAGTAAAGATTGTATACTGCTGAAACCATGAGTGGCTATATTATTATTATTAATTGCCGTAGCATTCAGTTGCTGCAGGCTGATATAATTTACAAAGGGCAGTGCCGCTATATTGTTGATGATATTTTCAGCAACAGGATTAATAAAAATGAGATTGGGTGCGCTGAATTTAGTTACTGCAATAACTGCGCCTGCAGTCAATAAAGCCGCTGTTACTTTTTGTTTACTAACGGCAGTATTAAAACTTACTGCCATCAGATTACCGTCGTTTTTGTCACTGGCTTTTTTATAGCCCATTACCGATGGCGCTAATTTATACATTGGAGGAATAGTATTCACTGACACAATCTTAAAATCTGCTGCCCTGCTAAAATCAAAGCCACTAGAAATTACTGCTGTATACGCATTGCCGGGTAAATAATCACTTAGTTGTATCCCAGCCGCTTTAAGTTGCTCACGGACTGCCGCCGAAGGAATTTCGGCAAACTGAATTAATGAAAAATAAGCAGACTCAAACAAAGCCAGCTGCAGATCAGCCTGCTTAAAAGTTTTTTTGCTGATATTATTGCCCGTAATAAAATTACCATTGATAAATTTTACAGGCAGGTCATTATTTTGACCCTGTGCAGCTCCTGCTAATAGCAAGCAGATGACGAATAAAATATTAAGACCGAAATTTTTCATTGATGGGTTGATGTTCTGTTTGGGAATTACCCTGTAAAAGTATGTACAAATTATACTATAAGACTGTACTGATAACGTTTTTGCTGCCTTTCTATTGTAAAATTAAACAATAGCGGCCTGAGTTTTTTACAGTTGACGTATATTTGTTGCCCGATGAACCTGGAAGTGTTGTTGAAAGAATATGCTAATGACCCCCGCTGTTTTCAAATAGCGGACAGGATTACTTTGTCTCAACCCCAGCGTATCCACCTTCAGGGGCTTCAGGGAAGTGCTTCTCAATTCATTATTACAGCAGTATTTAATCAGCCGGCAACCAGTCAGCTGAATCATCTGATTATATTACGTGATGCCGAAGAAGCTGCTTATGTACATAATACATTAGAAAATCTGACCAGTGCTTTAGACCTGTTCTATTTCCCTTCTTCATTTAAAAATACCAAAAACTTCAGGTTGCTCAACAGCAGTCATGTGATGTTGCGTACAGAAGCACTCACCAGAATTTCTGCCGGAGGTAATAAAAAAATTCTGGTCACTTATCCGGAAGCCTTGTTTGAAAAAGTTGTGTTATCAAAAGTGCTTTCAGAAAATATTATTTCTATCAAGCAGGGCGATAGTCTGGATGTGAATGGCATACTGGAAAAATTTGTGAACAATGGTTTTGCAAGAACCGATTTTGTTTATGAGCCCGGGCAGTTTGCAATTCGTGGTGGCATTTTAGATATCTATTCTTTCGGTAACGAAAAACCATACCGTATTGAGCTGTTTGGTAATGAGGTAGACAGTATACGCATTTTTGATCCGGAATCTCAATTGAGCGAAAGGAAATTATTACTGGTAAATATCATTCCCAATGTGGAAACGCAGTTTGAAACTGGCGAGAAGGTTTCCCTGCTGGATTTTTTGCCCGAGAATACAGTGGTATGGAGCGAGGACTGGAATTTTATAAAAGAAAAAATTGAACAGCAGGAAGAAGACCTCAGCGTTTACTTAGAAATGCTGTCAACGACCAACTATCAACCAACAACGAACAACGATAACGAAGAGGATCTCAATGAAAAGAAACACATCACCGAAAATGATTTTGTAAAAGCTTCGGTAATTGAAGAACAGGCTCAGCTTCGCCACATAATAGAGTTTGGCAGCAAACATTATTTTCCCTCAGGGAAAACCATCAGCTTTTCTACCAAAGAACAGCCGGCATTCAACCGCCAGTTTGATATCTTAATAAAAAATTTAAAAGAGTACGAAGCCAAAAAATACAATGTTTACCTGTTTGCCGAAAACCCCAAACAGCTGGAACGCCTGCATGTAATTTTTACCGATCTAAAAGCAGAACTGAATATCATTCCTGTGCCGTTATCTATTCATGAAGGTTTTATTGATGATGATGTTAAAGTGGTTTGTTATACCGATCACCAGATTTTTCAGCGCTACCATAAATACAAGGTTAAACAGGCATTCAGCAAAAACAAAGCGCTTACATTAAAAACATTACGGGAATTACAACCCGGCGATTATGTTACACATATCGATCATGGTGTGGGTGTGTACAGCGGCTTACAAAAAATTGAAGCCAATGGCAGAATGCAGGAAGCGGTGCGTATTCAGTATAAAGATGGCGATCTGTTGTATGTAAATATTTCTTCTTTACATAAAATTGGCAAATACAGCGGCAAAGAAGGAAGTGTGCCCAAAATGAATAAACTGGGCAGTGATGTTTGGAGTAAACTTAAAGACAAGACTAAGAAGCAGGTAAAAGATATTGCTACCGACCTGATAAAATTATACGCCCAAAGAAAAAGTCAGGAAGGTTTTGCGTTCAGTCCCGATAATTATATGCAAACCGAACTGGAAGCCAGTTTTATTTATGAAGATACTCCCGACCAGGCCAAAGCTACAGAAGATGTAAAACGTGATATGGAAAAGCCATCTCCGATGGACCGTTTGGTTTGTGGTGATGTGGGATTTGGCAAAACTGAAATTGCCATCCGTGCTGCATTTAAAAGTTGCTGCGATGGAAAGCAGGCTGCTATACTGGTACCCACTACTATACTTGCCTATCAGCATTATAAAACTATTGGCGAACGCTTAAAAGATTTTCCGGTAACTGTAGATTTCATCAACCGCTTTAAATCATCTAAAGAAAAAAAAGAAACCCTGCAGCGTTTAGCCGAAGGAAAAGTGGATATAATAATTGGCACCCATGCTTTATTGAGCAAGGATGTAAAGTTTAAAGATTTGGGTGTGATGATCATTGATGAAGAACAGAAATTTGGTGTGGCGGCAAAAGAAAAATTAAAACAACTCCGTACAACTGTTGATTCATTAACCCTAACGGCAACGCCCATACCAAGAACGTTACAGTTCAGTTTAATGGGTGCCAGAGATTTGAGTATCATCAATACACCGCCGCCTAACCGCCAGCCTATTCAAACAGAAGTACTGGTATTTAATGAAGATGCCATAAGGGATACCATTTATTATGAAACTGAAAGAGGCGGTCAGGTATTCTTTATTCATAATCGGGTAAATGGACTGGCAGAAATGAAGGGATTGATACAGGGACTTTGTCCGGACCTGAGCATTGCCTACGCACATGGTCAAATGGATGGTGACGAACTGGAAGATACTATTCTTGATTTTATGGATAAGAAGTACGACGTATTGGTTTGTACCAATATTGTAGAAAGCGGCGTGGATATCCCTAATGTAAATACCATCATTGTAAACAATGCGCACCAATTTGGCCTCAGTGATTTGCATCAGTTAAGAGGACGTGTGGGCAGAAGCAATAAAAAAGCATTCTGTTATTTACTGGCTCCGCCAATGAGTACTTTGCCTCCCGATTCAAGAAAACGTTTATCTACATTAGAACAATACAGTGATTTGGGAAGTGGCTTCCAGATTGCAATGAGAGATTTGGATATCCGTGGAGCAGGTAATATGCTGGGTGGCGAACAGAGTGGTTTTATTGCTGAGATTGGTTTTGAAATGTACCAGAAAATTTTAGATGAAGCCATTCGTGAATTAAAGCGCACTCAGTTTAAAGAATTATATAAGGAAGAAATTTCGCAGCAGGATGATTTTGTAAGCGACTGCAGCATTGATACCGATCTGGAAATTTTAATTCCTGATGCTTATGTAGAAAGCATTACCGAAAGATTAAGCTTATACAGCCGTTTGGATAATTGTGAAAATGAAAATGCACTCAAAGAATTTCATACAGAAATGACGGACCGATTTGGCCCCATACCTCCGCAGGTGGAAGACCTGTTTACAACGGTACGTTGCCGTAAACTGGCTGTGGAACTTGGTTTTGAAAAAATGTTCTTAAAAAACGAAACCCTGAAGTGCTTTTTTGTAAGTAATCCCGACAGTCCTTATTTCCAGAGTGAAATTTTTACCGGCATTTTACAATTTCTGCAAAAGGGCACCAACAAAGCCAAGTTGAAACAAGTGGGCAAGAATGGTATTTTGATTGTACAGGATATTGATACTATGAATGACCTGCATGATTTTTTAAAGCGGATGAGAGAAAGTATTTCTACATAAATTTGACACCAACTATTTTCTTGCTATAAACCTATCGGAATGACTAAAAAAGAATACGGGCTCCTCTCCCTTCCTGTAATTGTTGCTGCATTGGGGTTTTTTGTCGACATTTTTGATCTGCTCCTTTTTGGTGTGGTACGCAAAAGCAGTTTTGCCGATTTGGGATTATCTCCCGAAGAAGTTTTATCTAAGGGCGAACTTACTATCAGCATTCAATTAATTGGCATGGTGGTAGGCGGGGTAATATGGGGCATCATCGGTGATAAATATGGCCGGCTTAAAGTTTTATTTGGATCTATCTTATTATATTCCATTGCCAATATAGCCAATGGTTTTGTACAGGATGTAAACTTATATATCGTCATTCGTTTTATTGCAGGTGTTGGCTTAGCAGGTGAACTGGGGGCTGGCATTACACTTGCATCAGAAATTTTACCAAAAGAAAAGCGTGGATTAGCCGGAACCATCATTGGCACTTGCGGTGTGTTCGGTGGCATTAGTGCGGCTTTATTATCTAAAGTAATTACCGACTGGCGTACCCTGTATTTTATTGGCGGAGGTATTGGTTTGGTATTACTGGCATTAAGGGTTTCAGTAGCCGAAAGTGACATGTTTGCTTCTTTAGAAAAAACTGCCGTGCAACGAGGCAACTATATGCAGTTCTTTAAAAAGAAAGAACGGTTTTCCCGATATGCAAAAGGTATGCTGATTGGTATGCCGGTTTGGTATTGCATTGGTATATTAATGTTTTTTGCAGATGAATTTTCAAAGCAAATGGGCATTACCGGAGTTACACCGGGTAATGCCATCTTATTTCAATATATAGGTTTGGCATTTGGCGATATTGGTGCCGGATTACTCAGTCATTATTTACAAAGCAGAAAGAAAGCGCTGTATATTTTTTACGGTATTTTTATTTTGTTCTTAACCCTCTTTTTTACACAGCAAAATGGCTCGGCAGAATGGTATTACTTTATTTGTGCAGGATTAGGTTTGGGTTCGGGTATTTCAGTATTGTATATCATTACCAGTGCCGAACAGTTTGGTACTAACCTTAGAGCGTCTGCTGCAACATCTATCACCAATTTTGTAAGGGGTTTTACTCCTGTATTGTTATTTATATTTTCTTTATTGAGAACATATACCGGTTTTGGTTATTTAAAAAGTGCCTGGCTAATTGGTATTGGCGTAATGATTATTTCATTAACGGCATTGTATTTTACCAAAGAAAGTTTTGGAAAGGATCTTGATTTTGTGGAAGAATAATTTAGTGAATCAGCATTACCGTCTGCTTTTTTTCGATGGCATTGCCTAAAAAATCAATCCCACTGGCGATTACAATATACACGCCATTATTCTGGACTTTGCCTTTCTGCAATCCATCCCAACCCTTGCGGTAATCGGTAGTGGAAAATACCAGCTCGCCCCAGCGGCTAAAAATTTTAAGGTAGTTGAATTGTTTTATGCCTACCAGTGTGCCTCTGAACACATCATTCAATCCATCACCATTAGGAGTAAATGCATTGGGCAAATAAATATCTGGCCCTTTATATATTTTCACGGTTACGGTATCAAAGCTTTCACATCCCTCAGGAGTAAATGCACGAACGGTGAAGGTTTGTGTAGCGGTTAATGTAGCCAGCGGATTAGCAATATTTGGATTGCTTAAAGGCAAAGCAGGCGTCCAGCTATAACTCAACCCACCGGTAGCATTTAATTGTAAGGGCTGGCCCGCAGCTGCAATGGTGTCATTACCTGCAGTAACATTGGTGCTGTAAATGGTAATGTCTTTTTGTAAAGAACCTGAATAACAGCCTGTGGAAGCGCTGGCAATTAATTTTACATTGTAAGTACCATTGGCAGTATATGCATGCTGTGTATTTTGGGCATTTACTGATGCTCCGTCACCAAATAACCATTGCCAACTTGTTACTGTTCCAGAATTATCTGAAGCATTAAAATTGACTACTGCATTTTTACAGGCATCTTTAAAATTCATGGTTACATCGGGCACAGGATTTACAAACAGGGTTTTATAACCGGTATCACTGACACATCCCATTGCACTGGTAACTACCAACGCAATGGTTGGATTGGTAACAGTAAAAGCTATACTGTGCGTTTGCTGCGTACTAACAACGGCATTGTTATAAACCCACGACCATTTATTTATTGTACCTGCAGTAGAATCGCTCAACTTTACCGGCAAGCCATAACATACAGGATTGCTGTTACCAAATTTAACAACAGGCTGTGTTTGAAAATACACGGTTTGCTTAAGTGTATCAGAAATACATCCTCTTGCATCAATTACTACATGCCGTATAATAACGGCTCCCGTTCCGGTATAGGTAATGGTTGGATTTTTTTGTGCAGAGAATTGCCCGTTACCTAAATCCCACCAATAACTGCTGATAGCAATACCATCTGAAGTATAAGAAGAATCTTCAAGTATAGTCACCATTTTAGGGCAGATGACTGGATTTTTTATTGCTGCATGAGGCTTATCTCTTACATAAACAGTTTTTGTTATTGATCCAATGCAATACGTACTTCCTGTTGATGTGGCTGCAAAAAACACCTCATGATTTCCCGGCGTAAGAAAAGTAAATGAGGGATTTAAAATATTAGGAAATACCAAGCCCGCATTATCCATATTCCAGTTCCAGGCATTCACAGGCAATCCGCCTACAGCAGTATAACTGCCGTTGAAACTGGTGGGTTGACCCAGACAAACAGAATCGGAAAAAGTAAAATCAACGGTAGGACTAAAAAATACATTGATCGTTTTATAAAACAAACTTGATTCACAGCCTTCGATAGTTTTTACTGTAAGTGTAATATCATGCGGCCCTGCCTGTGTGTAATTGGCCACCGGGTTTTGAAGGGTTGATGTATTACCGGCTCCAAAATCCCAAAGCCATGAATTAATAGTACCCACAGCAACAGTGGATTGGTCTGTAAACGGTATCGCATTTAAATTACAGTTAGGTGTGGTTACAGAAAAATTAGCGATAGGAAATGATCCTATCCTTATAGTTTGTGTATTGGTTGTTTCGCAACCATCGGCTCCAATTACTCTTTGCTTTACTGTGTAGTCGTTGGCAACAGGATAAATATGTATAGGATTTAAATTCACTGAATCAATGGGGCTTCCATCACCAAAGTCCCAGTAAAATTTTGCAATTGCAGTAAAAGAAACGGTGGAATCAAAAAACTGAATCGGTTCATTCGCACATCTTTTTTGCGTAGCACTAAAATGAAATGAAGGATTTAATGCAGTACGGAATCGCTGGTGATTATTAGCGCCTCCTGTACTTCCAGTAAAACCCCAGTACACCAATGGGTCTCCGCCAAAAACATCGGTTACAAAATCTTTAACCACCGTAACCCTTAAGCTGCCATCCATATAAGCAGAAAATGTTTTGGTAGTTGCATCCCAAACTATGCGCAACGAATGCCATAATCCGTCTTCAATATTATCATTGCCATTGATTGCTGTAACCGGACCAGCAATATTATTTGTTGAAGTATGGCCTATATCTCCGTTAAGCTGTATAGCAATATGGTCATATAGAGGATCATTGTTTCCGGTGTTTTGATACGTATCAATAGTAACACCTACAGCAGGAGCAACTCCCAGATAACCCAACCCGCCACCTGAGGAGCCCACGCTGGTGCTGATAGGCTGCAATACAAATACAATTCCATCTGCACCGAGATCGTTGCTTCCTAAATTCACATCAAATTTATAATCGAATGATTGAGTAATATTGATCTTATTATTATTCCAAACGGAGCCGTTCTGATTAGCTGCAGCCTGTGTTAAAGTATAGGCATTGCAGGCATCCTGAGTGGCATAACCGTTAAGGGTATATTGCGCAGAAAGCGGCAGACAAAAAGCAAAAAAAATTACAATCCCCAGTACAATTTTCATAATAATTCTCCTGTTAAAATTAATTTTCTATTTCGCTTGTGCAACCAATAGAAGCTAAATACCGCAGAATATTTCATAAATATACAGATGACTTTTTATATATATCATTATATATGTAATGAT
>JBAXET010000113.1:0-9642 GCA_037140275.1 Ferruginibacter sp.
TTTTAGAAACACAGATAAAATGGATAATGCTGATTTTCACAAATCTGTTTTAATCTGTTGCATCAGTGTCATCAGCGTTTCTATCAAGCACAGCAACAAAAGTTAAACTATGGTTTTTAGAAACACAGATAAAATGGATAATGCTGATTTTCACAAATCTGTTTTAATCAGTTGCATCAGTGTCATCAGCGTTTCTATCCGCCGTTGCAATAAAAACTGAATAATGGTATGCGGTACAAGTGAGTGACACAACGATGCTCAACAGAATTACTAATGCTTGCTAAAAAAATAACGACACTACTAATTAACTATTTAACTGATTAACCAATTAACTAATCACCCATTTAACCATTCCCATGGCTGTTAAAACTGACACTTTTCAAAGTCCTGATTATTTTAATGTTGACGAGTTGCTTACCGAAGAACATAAACTCATCAGGGATAGTGTACGCAATTATGTAAAAAAAGAAATCTCTCCTATTATAGAGGATTATGCGCAGCGTGCCGAATTTCCACAGCAGATTGTAAAACAACTGGGCGATTTGGGTTGCTTTGGTCCCACCGTGCCGGAGCAGTATGGCGGTGGCGGACTGGATTATATCAGTTACGGATTGATGATGCAGGAACTGGAACGGGGCGATAGTGGAGTAAGAAGCACTGCAAGTGTGCAGGGCAGTTTAGTGATGTTTCCTATTTATCAATATGGCAGTGAAGCACAGCGCAATAAATATTTACCCAAACTGGCTAGCGGCGAATGGCTGGGTTGTTTTGGATTAACAGAACCCAATCATGGGAGCGACCCCAGTAGCATGCTTACCAATATTAAAGATGCTGGCGACCATGTAATTTTAAATGGCGCTAAAATGTGGATCAGCAATGCCCCTTTTGCTCAGGTGGCTGTGGTATGGGCAAGAAATGAAGCTGATGAAATTCAGGGCGTCATTGTAGAACGTGGTATGGAAGGATTCAGTACTCCCACCACACATGGCAAATGGAGTTTGCGGGCAAGCGCCACCGGTGAACTGGTTTTTGATAATGTAAAAGTTCCTAAAGAAAATATTTTACCCAATGTAAAAGGATTGAAAGGTCCATTAGGTTGTTTAACCAAGGCACGTTATGGAATAGCCTGGGGCGCAGTGGGTGCGGCTATGGATTGTTATGATACCGCTTTGCAATACAGTAAAGAAAGAATTCAGTTTGGCAAACCCATTGGCGGCTTTCAGTTGCAGCAAAAAAAATTAGCAGAGATGGTAACAGAAATTACCAAGGCACAACTATTAAACTGGCGTTTAGGGGTGCTGATGAATGAAGGAAAAGTTACGCCGCAGCAAGTGAGTATGGCAAAAAGAAATGCCTGCGAGATTGCCACTAATATTGCCAGAGATGCCCGTCAAATGTTAGGCGGCATGGGTATTACCGGCGAATACCCTGTAATGCGCCATATGATGAATTTAGAAAGTGTGATTACTTATGAAGGCACCCATGATATTCATTTGCTGATAACGGGAATGGATGTGACGGGGTTTAATGCGTTTAAATAATTAATTGCACGGGGCTTAAGCCCCGTGCAATGCAAACCTATTTTTTAAGGGCTTTAGCCCGGTTTATAAACTCTTTCTATGATAAAAAATGTAAGCGTCATCGGCGCCGGCACCATGGGTAACGGCATTGCCCATGTATTTGCACAAAGCGGATTTGCAGTTACACTGGTTGATGTAAGTGCCGCACAATTAGAAAAAGCCATTGCTACCATTGGTAAAAATTTAGATCGCCAGGTAACTAAGGGCACATTGACCGAAGCTCAAAAAGCAGCTACTTTACAAAATATTATTACTGCTACCGATGTAATATCCGGTGTGGCCAATGCACAACTGGTAGTGGAAGCGGCAACAGAAAATGTGGATTTGAAATTAAAAATTTTTAAACAACTGGATGAAGCTGCTCCAGAAGGTTGTATTCTGGCTACCAATACATCTTCGATTTCTATTACTAAAATAGCTGCCGTAACCAAACGCCCGCAATTAGTAATTGGCATGCACTTTATGAATCCCGTTCCGGTAATGAAACTGGTCGAGATCATTAATGGGTATGCCACAGCAAAAGAAGTAAGTACTGCAATTGTTGAACTGAGTAAACAACTGGGTAAAGTACCCTGTGTGGTAAATGATTATCCCGGCTTTATTGCCAACCGCATTTTAATGCCGATGATTAATGAAGCCATCATCAGTTTATTTGAAGGCGTGGCTGGTGTGGAAGAAATTGATACGGTAATGAAACTGGGTATGGCACATCCGATGGGCCCCTTGCAGTTGGCAGATTTTATTGGATTAGATGTTTGCCTTTCTATTTTATATGTATTGCATGATGGATTTGGCAATCCTAAATATGCACCCTGTCCTTTATTAGTGAATATGGTTACTGCAGGTAAACTGGGAGTAAAAAGTGGAGAAGGATTTTATACCTACACTGCAGGCAGTAAAGATTTTGAAGTAAGCAAGATGTTTAAAAAATAAAATTTTATTGTTTTCCATAAAATAAAAAAGGCATTAAAAATGCCTTTTTTATTTTTATATTAACTGCAGTGTATGCGCTGCATCAGCCTTTAAAATATAAATGCAAAATAAATCACTATCCATGCCACGCAACCTATCCATGCCCATTTTACACGATTCCTTTTTTTGTCATCATTAATCAGATAAGCGATCAGTACGCCAATCAGTCCGACTAAAAAACCCAGCGCAAAACCACCGATATGAAATCCCTCTGTACCATCAGTAGCAGATGTCATTGCTTTTTTTAGTTTATTACCGGTAATTTCTCCTTTATCATTGATAGACCGTTGTAATTTTCTTTGTGCCTTATTGAAAGAGTTACGTTCAAAAAAATTCATCTTTCTGCCTGTAATAGCTTCCAGTTCGCTTTGTTTCATATTCCGCAAATCAAACAACGACACTTTGGAGTCAACCTTTCCACCAACAGGGATGTATACATTTTTGGCATTCACAATTACCGGTTCTGTAACTTCGCTTTTAGAGGGAACAACTGATTTGTTCACAAATGAACTTAATACAAAAAAAACTGCAAGTAGCGGAATTGAAAAAAGTTTAATTTTCATAATCAGAAGTTTTAGGTTAAAGAAAGATTTCATACATTAAACATAATTATAATTTTTTTATAAAAGAAATTTAATCTTAAAAGCTATACCGAAAAATGCAAACACTTTACTTTCTTATACTCGGGTGCAAACCAGCAGGCAGAAATACAGAACAACACGATAGCTTTTTCGGTATTGGAGAATCTTTAAAAGATTTACTACCACAGATCACAGCATTTTGGCCCGACGCCGGTACCATTCATATTGATTCGTGGAGAGAAGTAACCCTTGTAGATACCTATGGCATAAATGTTGTTCCAAAAGCAACAGCCATCAGCAATAGTTTTCATAAATTGTTTTTCTTAAATCTGGGTGGTTATAAAACCGGTGACCCGGAAGAATACCATTATAAATTATTGACCATTGCAGCAGATAAAGCTGAAGCCATTGCCAAAGCAAAAGAAACGGCTTTTTTTCTGCATACCGGTTTTAAGGGCGCTACCTCTCATATTGATGATAAGTATGGCGTGGATGTGGATGATGTGTATGAAATAGCAGATATTTTACCTGAGGCTCTCAAAGCACAATACAGTATTGAAGTGGAAGAAGTAGGACTTCCTTTAACAGAAGATCAACTGCATATTGGTTATGTAAAATTGAGCAGTTTATAATTATATAAAACAATTTTATTTATAGCGCCTCTATGGCGCTTTTTTTATGCAAAATAATTATAAATAGTACTTGCAAATAAAAAATTAAATTTCTACTTTCACAGTCACTCCTTCCCCCTGATGCTCGCAGTTTAATACGCCCCGGTTCTTATTTTTCAACCTTAAACTTTTTTTATGAAAAAAATTTTTGTACTGGCTTTTGGCTCACTCTTATTTATTAGTTGTAATAACAATGATAAGGATGCGGGCAAAAAAAACGATGAGGCTCCTGCTGTTGCAGCGGCCGACACTAAAACGCAGGATGCGGAATTTGCTGATGCCAAATATGTGGCTATGGGCAAAAAAGCGCTTGCATCAATGTCAAGCGGCGATATTGATGGTTGGGTGAGTAATTATGCCGATAATGCCGTGTATTTCTGGAACAGTGGTGATAGTGTATCAGGCAAAGCTGCCATTACTGCCTACTGGAAAAAGAGAAGGACTGAAGTGATTGATTCAATTAGCTTCAGCAGTGATATCTGGTTACCGGTAAAAGTAAATAAACCACAGGCTCCCGAACAAGCACCGGGTGTTTGGTTATTAGGTTGGTATAAGATAAACGCCAAATATAAAACCGGCAAATCAATGATACAATGGAGCCATATTGATTATCATTTTGATGCCAATGATAAAATTGACCGTGTGATACAATATTTAGATAAAGCGCCCATTAATGCTGCCACTACTAAATAATTTTTGTTTTAATATTGAGAACCGGCACAGCAATGTGCCGGTTTTATTTTTACTGCTTCAGAAACAACTATTACCTTAGTTAAAATAATATCAACATGAACTATTTAAACGATTTGAAGAATATACCCTCCAAAGAAATGTTCCCCGGTTATACCGGCCGTTTTATTCATACCAATAATATGACATTTGCATTTTGGGAAGTAAAAGCAGGAAGCCGTGTACCCGAACATGCACATATGCATGAGCAGGTGGCGCATATTATGGAAGGTCAATTTGAACTTACCGTAGATGGACAACCACTTTTACTGGAAGCAGGTAAAGTAGCAGTTATTCCATCTAATATAAAACATTCAGGTGTGGCTGTAACCGATTGTAAATTGCTGGATGTATTTACTCCGGTGAGAGAAGATTACAGGATATAATTTTATTTTTTCTTACTGACTAAATCGAACGAATGATCGATCAGTTCTTTCAATAAACGGTTGGAAACAGATCCGTTAACAATTACAGTATTCCAGTGTTTTTTATTCATGTGATAACCGGGTAAAATACTATCCGGAAATTCTTCTCTTAAATCAATTGCTTTATCAGGATCGCATTTTACATTGAACTGCAGCGGGGAGCTGTCTAATCCCGTTAATAAAAATATTTTCTCCTTTACTTTAAACACCAAGGTATCTTCCCCAAAAGGAAAGCCTTCGGTAACACCGGGCTTTTGTAAAACATAGGCTCTTAGGGCTTCAATATCCATAATTCCAATATCAGGGTTCCGTAATCTTTTTGGCTTCAGCTAATTTTTTACTAATCTGTCCGGTAAGTATATGCCAGAACATTACAAAATCACTTCCCAAACTATATAATGGATACGTGAAAGTGGCAGGTTTATTTTTTTCAATAAAAAAATGGCCCACCCATGCAAAGCCATAGCCCACTACCGGTATCAGTGCCAGCATCCACCATTTTTGTATGACAATGGCAATAATTAAAATAATCAGCAGTAATGCAGTCCCAATAAAATGCAGTTTACGGTTAGTAAAGTCGCTATGCTCTGTTAAATAATAAGGATAAAAACTCCAAAAAGATTTGTATTTTTTTTCAGCAGCCATGCCATTGATTTTACAGAAAGTTAGGATTTTTATTGCATTTGGGAAACAATACTCAGGCCAGTTTTTGCACAGTTACATTTTTCAGATCGTTGAGTTTATATAATACTTCATCCAGGCGGTTTTGCGGTACACCGGTGGTAATGTTGCAAAATAATTGCATCTCCTGTTTTATTACAGTGCAATTGTATTGCTTCAGTATCATCATCACTTCATTCATGCGGGTATAATCAAATTCAACACTGTGCTTTATTTCTATCTGCTTTTGAATAATGGGCGTAACCTGAAATGCCATTGTTGCTGCAGATTTATAGGCACTGATTAATCCGGGTACACCCAATAATGTACCGCCCCAGTAACGCACTACTATTACAGCCACATTGGTCAGCTCTTTACTGTCTATTTGCCCAAGTATGGGTTTACCTGCAGAGCCGGATGGCTCCCCATCATCACTGCTGCGAAAATTATTACCGTCGGTTCCAATGCGGTAAGCAAAGCAATGGTGCACGGCTTTGGGATGTTCTTTTTTTAACAACTTCAATTGCTGTTTAAAATCGTCTGCCGTTTCAATAGGAAAAGCATAGCCAATAAATTTACTGCCCCTGTCTTTAAACTCCGCCGTAGATAATTGAGCTATTGTATTATAAAATCCCTTTTCAACCATTACTTTATCTCCCTATTTAATTTTATACTTTACCTACTCTATATACTTTATTTACTCTATTTACTTTTCAATTTCAGCTTTCAGCTTTTCGATTTTCGCTTTCGGCTTTTTGCTTTCCGCTTTCAGCTTTCAGCTTTCAGCTTTCAGCATTCTACCCATACGCAATCAATGCAATAGCCGCTACCGACAACACAATACCCGCCCAGTTGAGGAAAGATAGTTTTTCTTTGAACAATATCCATGCTGCAACAGCACTGAACAATACAATGCCCATATTATTTACCGGGATGATGGCAGAGGAATTGCCTTTAAACTCCGAGATTACCCTGCCTAAAAACCAGATAGAAAAATAATTGGGAATACCAATGATAATACCTGCCAGTAATGCTTTTGGAGAGAATTGTTTTTTACCTGTAACAAACTGTGCTCCTAAAATAGCCAGACCAATAACTGCCGCAACTGAAAATGCACTAATTAAAAAATCGTTGAAATTATCACCTTCCTTTGCAAAAAATATATTTTTTACATAAACTATCAGTGTATCCAGTAACCCGCTGCTGATGAATAATGCCAGTGGTAATATTAAAACCAGCTCATTTATTTTTTCATGCTTTTCGGCTTTAGCCGGATAGCAGGTAAAAATTACTGCGGCCAGCGCAATTACAATACCGGCTATTTTTAAAGCAGTTGCAGGCTCATTATATAAATAGATAGAAAAAATAAAAGGGATCACCATCGACAGTTTGTTGGCCACAGAAGCCACAGCCACACCCAGCTTTTGTGTGGTAATACCAATAACATTAAAAATACTGATGAACATTAACCCCATCAGCAATGCCCACTTAAACCAATCGGAATGTATATTGGTATTATTTACCGGAAATGCACCATTAATTACCGAACCGGTACAAACACAGGCGACATAATTAAATACAATGGCCTGAAAAGCGTTGATATTAAGCTTTTGTAAAACCTTAAAAGAAAGCGTTAAGTAGGAACTGAAAAAAATACTGCCGACTAAATATATCATTATAGCTTATCGTTTAAAAAATAGTCTACCCGGTTATTGCCCAACTGCAGACTGCTGTTTGCATGTAGCAATGATAATACAGGTGCATCAACTCCTTCTCCAATAACCAAATCCAAATTGGTGATCACCCTTGCTTCGTCCCACAAACCGGCATCAATAAAGAACTGTAATAGTTTTGCTCCGCCTTCCACCAATACTGATTGTATCTGTTGCCGGTAAAGGATATCCAGCATTGAAGTAATATTGTTGCTGTCTGTTTTAAAATAACTGATCATATCTCCTGCGGCATCTTTCTGTTCATTAAACACCATCGTTTTAACTGTGCCATCAAATAATTGTAATGCTTTCGGCAGTTTCAACTGTCTGTCAATAACCAAACGTACAGGATTTTTGCCTGAAACCAATCTGGTAGTTAATGCAGGATCATCTTTTAAGGCCGTATTGGTACCTACCAGTATGGAGGCTGTTTCGCTGCGCCATTGATGTACCAGCCGGTTTACAATATCATTACTGATAAAAATTCTTTCATTACCAGCAGCGCCTATTTTTTTATCGCTGCTCTGTGCCCATTTTAAAATGATATAGGGGCGTTGTTGCTGATGAAAAGTAAAAAATGCTTTATTGAGTTCCAGTGCTTCAGATTCTAACACTCCAACGGTAACCTGTATCTGAGCTGCTTTTAATTATTCGATGCCTTTGCCTGCTACTTCTTTATAACTATCCCTGCAGGCAATCACTACTTTGGGAATACAATTTGTAATAATCAGATCGGCACAGGGTGGCGTTTTACCAAAATGTGCACAGGGTTCTAAGGATACATATAAAGTACTGCTGCTGATCCATTGTGTATCTTTTTCCTCCACGGCCCGGATGCAATTCACTTCTGCATGTGCCTCTCCATATTGCTGGTGATACCCTTCACCAATGATTCGGTCATTATATACCAATACGGCTCCCACCATTGGATTGGGTGCTACATGACCTGCGCCCATACGGGCCAGTTGCAGGCAACGATGCATATATTTTTCATCAACTGTCAGGCAGCAAAAATAAGCATCAAAAAATAAACTATGTTTGCTAAAATGAACACGAAAGAATTATACCGCAATTTTTTGGTACAATTACAAAAGGTATATGAGCTGGGTGAAGCCACAGTGATCACCGATTGGGTATTTGACAATATTGCCAATATCAAAAAAACAGACCTTATAAAAAATCCGATGCAGCAGGTGCCGGCACCGGTAGTAAAAAAAATTGCAGAAAAACTGGAGCAGTTATTATTGCATCAGCCGGTGCAGTATGTATTAGGACAAACTACTTTTTATAACCTGCCCTTTCAGGTAAATGATAAGGTATTAATACCAAGACCCGAAACAGAAGAACTGACCAATCTGGTCATTAACAGCTGGCGTTTTGAAACCAAACAGGTAAGTGTAATAGATATTGGCACCGGCAGCGGCTGCATTGCCATTACCATTAAAAAACACCTGCCTTCCACCAAGGTAATTGCGTTGGATGTAAGTTATGATGCATTGGAAATAGCGCATAAAAATTCCATCAGCAATAAAACCAATGTGCAGTTTTCTTTATTCGATTTTTTAGATGAAAGCCGCTGGCCCGAGCTGATGCTGTTTGATGTGATTATTAGTAACCCGCCCTATATACCTGTTGCGGAAAAAGAGAAAATGGAAAAGCATGTGGTGGATTTTGAACCCCACGGCGCTTTATTTGTGCCCGATAATAACCCACTGATATTTTATGAAAAGATTGCCAAATTCGGGCGATCGCATTTAAACTATAACGGTAAAGTTTATCTGGAAACTCATGAAGATTATGCCAAAGATGTAGCAGCTCTTTTTGAACCCACCTACAATCAGGTAATGATTAAAAAAGACCTGTTTGGTAAAGAGCGTATGGTAATTGCATCTTACTGATTACTGATAGAGGCCGATGTGGTGGCACCTAATTTTTTTGCCACTGCCATTATCTTCACAATATCTTTCCAGGCTACCAGTGAATCTGCATTTATTACCACAGCAGGTTTGGTACTGTCTGCCGCATTGATATGCGTCATTAAAGAAGCTTCCAGCGAATCAAATACAATCTTCTGCTGCCCCACATACACCACCCTGTCTTTATTAATACTTACAATCACACTTTGTTTGGCCTTGGTATCACTCTTGGCTTTGGGATTGCTCATCTTTATCACATTGGGATTAGCCAGTGTGGAGATGATTAAAAAGAAGAACATCAGGATAAACAAAATATCATTTAGCGGACCGGTATCCACTTCTGCGTGATCTTCTGCAAATTTTTTTCTTAAACTCATGGTATAATAATTTGAAAGA
>JBAXET010000114.1:0-9497 GCA_037140275.1 Ferruginibacter sp.
ACTTTAAGTGGATCAATATATCCATAATTGTCTTCAACTACTGGAAAGGCGCTGTCATCCAACTGACCATATATTTCACCGGAACTAAAGTATAAAAATGAGGTTACATTTTTTACTTGAGCCAGCTTCATCAGATTTATTGTACCCAACACATTAGCACTTAATGTACCAACTGGGTCAATGCCATAATATTTTGGACTTGCCTGGCTTGCGGCATGTATAATAAAATCCACTGGTCCCTGAATTGAAATTTCACTACAGACATCCTGTTCAATAAAAACCAGATGATCGTCGCCTTTATAGTCAGTAAACCTGCTAATTGCTTTTTCTTTGTTACGTACCAACGCAATAACCGATACATTAAAATTATCATAGTTGTTATTCAGATAAAGCAGTGTTTCTACCATGTAGGCAGGCAAAAATCCACTGGCACCTGTAATTAAAACTGTTTTATTATTAAACTGAAGCCAGTCGATATCTGCTGAAGTAATTCCAGCCAGATCTTGTTTTAATATGATATTTTTTAAAGGCACAAATTTTAGTAACTATTACCCATTTACGGTAGTGAATTATAATATAAAACATCGGCTTCAATTAATGCTGAAGCATTTTTTCTGCCTTCATAAAAAACTTTATACCATGCAATACTTCTTTCAATTGCTTGCTGAGTATTCATTGATGGTTTCCACTGAAGTTCATTCATGACTTTACTAATATCTAACTGCAGCAAATTTGCTTCATGCATGGCATTAGGATCAGCCTGCAAATCAATTTTACCTTTACCCCAGATTGCAATAGCATTTTGGGCAATATGCAAAACAGGCAGGTTATCAGCATTGGCTGGCCCAAAGTTCCAGGCTCCTCCATATTTTTTTGCATCCGTTGCCAGTAATTGTGCCAATTGTAAATACCCAAAAACGGGTTCCAGCACATGTTGCCATGGCCTTACAGCCCCCGGATTTCGAATAACGATTGTTTTATCAGCCGCTATTGATTTGATAATATCGGGTATTAACCTGTCTTCACTCCAATCGCCTCCGCCTATTACATTACCCGCCCTTACACTTGCTATTGCCTTTTGATGCTGCGCAAAATTTGCTGTATTAAAAAAAGAATTACAATAACTGCTGATCACTAATTCTGCACAGGCTTTACTGGCGCTATAGGGATCATGACCACCTAAACGGTCGGTTTCTTTATACGCATAATCCTGCTCTTTATTTTCATATACTTTATCAGTAGTAATAAAAATACAAGTGCATGGCTTGCTTAATTTTTGTAACCCATTTAATACATTAGCGGTACCGATAACATTAGTTGAAAACGTGTTGAGGGGTTCCTTATAAGATTTGCGCACTAAGGGCTGTGCTGCAAGGTGAAAAATAAAATCGGGAGCAAAATTCAATATCTCCTGCTCCACCCTATGCTGATCATTGATGTCTGCTATTACAGAATCTATTTTAATATCAGGCTCAATTAAACTGTATAAAGATGGTTCTGTATCGGGAGCCAATGCATATCCTTTAATTATGGCACCGGCATTACTCAATACATAACTTAGCCACGAGCCTTTAAAACCGGTATGCCCTGTTATAAAAACGCGTTTATCTTTATATAGATTTAAAATATTATCAGTTACCATACTTTCCATTTTGCCTGATTGGTTTCCCAAAGGTGCTCCAGCTCCACTTTATCTCTCAGTGCATCCATGCATTTCCAAAATCCATTATGTTTAAAGGATGCCAGTTGTTTATCATTTGCTATTTTAACCAGGGGGTCTGTTTCCCACTGAACGCTATCCATATCTCCTTCTAAATAGTCAAAAACGCCCGGCTCCATCACAAAAAAGCCGCCATTGATCCAAACACCATCACCTTCGGGCTTCTCCTGAAATTTTTCCACCACACCTTCTGCATTGGTTTGAATATTCCCAAATCGGCCCGGCAGTTGTATACTCGTAAGTGTTACCAGTTTGCCTGCCTTTTTATGAAATTCCAGCAAATTAGTAATATTGGCATTGGTAACTCCATCACCATAGGTAAGCATAAAGGTTTCGCCCTTTACATATTTTTCAATGCGTTTAATTCTTCCCGCGGTATTGGTTTCCAGGCCTGTATCAACCAAAGTAACTTTAAATGATTCTGCATTTGAAAAGTGCACATCAACTTTATTATTTCCCACTTCCACTGTTATATCAGAGTTGTACAGAAAGTAATTGATGAAATACTCTTTAATAATATTGCCTTTATATCCGCAGCAAACCACAAAGTCGTTAAACCCGTGCGCCTCATAAATCTTCATTATATGCCAGATAATAGGTTTGCCGCCGATTTCAATCATTGGCTTGGGTTTTAAATGCGATTCTTCCGAAATCCTTGTGCCCATACCCCCTGCTAATATTACTACCTTCATTGGCCTGCTGATTAAATAATTTTATTTTGCAAATATACCGTGAATTGCTTTATATTTCATATATCTGAAGCTTTAGTTTCAACGGTTTACAAACAGTTTACCAGATTAAAAAAACTGGTGTGGATAGTGAAATACAGGGGGTAAGATATATTGGTTTAACCTGTAAGTGGAACAGGTTAAACGCAAGGCGGTATTGCTGCAGGGTTTTATTCCAGTGTTTTAAGAAAGTCTTTTTCCAAATTAAGCAGGTTTTTGCTCCTGGATACCCTCTTTTTTGCGGGGGCACCCACATAAATATAAAATGCTTCGCAGTCCTTATTCACCAAACTTAATGCCCCTACCACGGCTCCTTCATGCACAGTAACTCCCGGAAGTATAATAGCGCCACTGCCTACCAGTGCGTGCTTGCCAATGGTAACAGGTGCATGAGTAACATTGGTAAACTGAGCCGGAACTGTTGGATTTGACATGTACGCACCACTGTAATCATCATTACTGGAGTATACCGCCACTTTAGAAGACAACCCGGAAAAATCTTCTAAAGTGATTTTTCCATCACCCTGCACAGATACATATACAGCAATATGAATGTAATTGCCTATTTGAATACCGCCCTTTCCTGCAGATATTACACAGAAATCATCAATACGTACATTATTACCAATTGAAATGCGGGAAACGCCATACAAGCTGGCTTTACGGCTTATAAAAACATTTTTGCCAATGGCCTGAAATCCAAGCTGACTTAACTCTTCGTTACTATAAAATGATGTCATTTTTATTTAATTTTCTTTACAATTTAATATGACTCCTCCCCATGAATACCCAACCCCAAAGCCTGCCAATAATACATTGCCGGTAAGTTTATTTTCTTTTTGTGCTTCATACAAAGCAATAGGAATGGTGGAGGAAACGGTATTTCCGAATTTTTCCAAACAGTAATAAAATTTCTCTTCTTCTATTTTTATTTTTTTGCGCAGAAAATTCATCATGTATTTATTAGCCTGATGAAATACAAACAAATTAATATCGGCCTGAACAAGTTCGTTTTTTTGTAAAGTATCCGCTACCAATAACGGAACATTTTCTAATGTGAAATTAAAAATTTCTGACCCATTCATATACAGGTGATCTGATGAAGAAGGATTGCCTTCGGCATCAAATTTAATATCGTTCAGCTTATCGGGCTGCCTAACACCACCAGTTTTGATAATCAGGTTTTCGGCACCTCTACCATCAGTACCCAAGCTAAAGTTTTTAATTTCGGCAAACCCTTCAAATGATATTAAGGTTGCTGATGCCGCATCACCAAAAATAGTTCTGTTTCCTTTATCTTTTGGATGTATATGTTTGGAATAAGTTTCGGCAGTAATTAAAAGTACATTGGCAGCAATACCTGCACAAATAAGGCCTTTGGCCAATGACAGGCCGTACACAAAACCTGAACATCCCAGGTTAAAATCCAGTGCGCCTGCACTGGTGGGAATACCTAATTTATTTTGTACAATACAGGCAGTGGTGGGCAGTAAATAATCGGGGCTTTGTGTGCACAGCAGCACAAAGTCGATGCTTTTGGGATCAATAGCATGTTCGGCAAATAATCTATTGCCTGCTTCGCAAGCCAGATCAGATACAAATTCCTTTTCATGGGCAAGATGCCTTTCGGAAATGCCAATTTTGGCTGCTACTTTTTCTACTGACCATTCAGGAAAGTCTTTAACCAGCTCTTCATTTGAAAGTACCCTTTCAGGAAGATAATAAGAGATTGCTTTTATGTATGCCTGCTTCATAATAAAGTATAGCCTCCGTCAATTAATAAATGAGTGCCTGTGATCCAGTTGCTAGCATTTGATAATAAATATACCGCCGCATAAGCCACTTCTTCGGGTTTGCCAAAACGCTTTAAGGGATATTTTTTTATTTCTTCCTGCATTTGCTCTGCTGTAATTACTCCTTTTGCCACCAGTAAATCAGTATCAATTTGCCCGGGATTAATGCTGTTTACGCGAATTTCTTTTTTTGCCAGGTCCAGCGCCATCCCTTTTACAATTCCATTTACTGCACCTTTGGTTGAAGAATACATGGCATTACCAATAAAGCTGCATACTGTTCCGGAGATGGAGGATATCCAGACAAATGATGCTCCTTTATTCATCTTCTTTTTTTGCAGCAATTGCTGGCTGATCAAAGTTGGACTGATAAAATTTATGGCAAATATCTCTTCCAGTTTTTCTTTAGTAATAAATTGAAAAGGTACTGTAGTCACTATTCCGGCTGCGTGTACCACGCCATCCAGTAAGGGTAGTGCATCAATTAACCGGGTTGTTTGTTCCTCCATTTGAAGATCTGCTGTACATTGAATATGACCCGTTCCTTCTAATTGATTATATGTTTCATTAAGCCTCTCTTCATTTCTTCCTGTAATAAAAACTGTTGCCCCCATTTTAGCACATTCCACAGCAATGGATCTTCCAATGCCAGAAGAAGCTCCGGTAACCAGCACGGTTTTATTGGCTAATGAAAAAGGATTGTGCCTCATTTTTTCGACTTCACAATATTGTACAAATCTTCAATGGTAGTACTGCTTTTAATATCGTCGCCCTTAATAGTAACATTATATTCGGTATCCACCATGGCAATTACAGATAAGGCCAATAGGGAATCCCACTCGCCTAATTCTTCCCGGAATTTAGTTTGTGCAGTAAAAACACTTTCGTCGGTTTCATCAAATTGGGCGGCAAAGTTTTTTATAAAATCATTAATATCCATTGTTCAATAAATTTAAAATATCAATATTTTTTGTTTATGTCAGAGTTCCCTTTACCATTTTACGCCTGCCTTTTCAGTGCCATCGTCAGCAGGTCTACTATCGTTTGTACATCGTTAATGGTTAAGCCGTAATACAATGGCAACGCCAGCACCCTCAATGCAATATCTTCTGATACGGCACAACTACCACCATTGGCAAACTGCAATGTATTTAGTGAGGGATAAAAATAACGACGTGTATTAACACTACAGTTGGCCAGATATTCTTTTACACCCAGTAACTGCTTTTCAGTTTCAAATACCACCGGATAATAAGCATAGTTATATGTAGTACCGGCGATGCCTTTAGGCACTTGCAATTTTGATCCTGCCATACAGCGGTCATACTCTTCGCAAATTATTTTTCGAGTAGCAATGATATCGTCTATATAAGGCAATATACTCAGGCCCATTGCCGCATGCAGTTCGGAGCTTTTACCATTAATACCAATGCTGTAATATTCATCCCCAATATGGCCAAACTGGCGATACAGTAAAATCTTTTCGGCCAAATCATCATCATTGGTAATGATGGCTCCCCCCTCGGTAGTATGAAATAATTTGGTGGCATGAAAACTGCAGGTGGCAATATCACCAAATGATAATACCTGCTTATTATTCAGTAATGCCCCAAATGCATGGGCTCCATCATAAATTACTTTAAGATTATGTTCACGGGCAATTTTTTCAATGGCTTCCACATCACAGGGATTACCGTACACATGGGTAGCCATAATGCCGGATGTATTTTCATTAATCAGCGGCACTATTTTTTCGGGATCAATATTAAAATCTGTTGAATTAATATCTGCAAATACCGGCTTGCAACCTTCCCATAAAATTGAATTGGTGGTAGCCACATAAGAAAACGGAGTAGTAATCACTTCACCTTTAAGATCCAATGCTTTAATGGCAATTTGTAAAGCGATAGTACCATTATTAGTAAAGAAAAAATGCTTTACGCCAAGATAATCTTTTAATTTTTTCTCCAGTTCCTGTACTAAAGGCCCGTTATTGGTAAGCCATTTTCTTTCCCATATTTTTTTAAGGTAGCCTTCGTATTCTTCAAAAGGTGGTAGAAACGGTTGTGTTACATTTATCATTTATAAAGGGGGCTTATTTGGTTAAAGCTTTTGCTACAAATAATGCAGTGCTGCACAAATATATAGTTTGTTCTTTCTTTAAATGAATTTTACAGAAAATTGTATACTACCTGCCATTCCTTATCTCATGTACCAGCTGAATGGCAGCCCTGGTTTCGCTTACCGGAAAACCGTTGCCGGCAATAATTTGCTCATAGCTTTTGGTATGCAGTTCGGTAAATCCTTCGCTGAATTCAAATGCTTCTCCATCGATGGTTAAAGTGCGGTAAGTTCTTTTGCCGGCAGCCTTAATGTCGTTGGGCAATGCAGCCGGATCAATGCTGAGCATCCAGTGTACATTGGCCTTTTCCAATTCCAGGGTTCCGGCAGCTGTATCTCTGGTGTGCTGGCTTACCTTATTTTCTTTTACTGCGCCAAAAATCCATATCAGCATATCAAAAAAGTGTACCCCTATATTAGTGGCAATACCACCACTTTTTTCCATATCTCCCTTCCAGCTGGCATGGTACCAGTGACCGCGGGATGTAATATACTGCAGGTTGATGTCAAATATTTTTTCGGGGGGAGCAGCAGCAATTTTTTCTTTTAAAGCAATAATGGCCGGATGCAGTCGCAATTGTAAAATGGTATAAATATTTCTGCCCGTTTCTTTTTCTATTTCCATCAGGGCATCAATATTCCAGGGATTTAATACCACGGGTTTTTCGCAAATCACATCTGCCCCAATGCGTAATCCAAAACGGATATGGGCATCGTGCAGGTAATTAGGACTGCATACACTTACAAAATCGGTTTTATTGCCCATCCTTTTTTGCTTTTCTAAATGCCTGTCGAATCTTTCAAATTCAGTAAAAAAATCTGCTTCCGGAAAATAGCTGTCTAATATCCCTACCGAATCATGCTTGTCTAAAGCCGCAATCAGCACATTACCCGTATCTTTTATAGCTTTCATGTGACGGGGTGCTATATATCCGCCGGCGCCTATTAATGCAAAATTTTTCATGGAGAAATAGTTTGGGGGAGGAAGTTTAAAAGGTTTAAAAAAAGGTTGAAGAGGTTGAAGAGGTTGAAGAGGTTGGGGTTTAGGGAGCAAAACTAAACTTCTAAACTCCTAAACTTCTCCAACTCTATCAATGCTCTGCACTCCTGATGTATCAAACTCTTCTAACCGCATTCTCTTCCAGCACATATTCCTGTTTACTTTCTTCACAAACCGCCCGGTTATTATTATCAAAATGCAATTTATGTCCAAATTCACTCATCCAGCCGGTTTGACGACCGGGGTTGCCTATTATTAAAGCATAATCCGGAACCGATTTGGTAACCACAGCTCCGGCTCCAATAAACGCATATGCCCCTATAATATTGCCGCATACTATAGTGGCATTGGCACCAATGGTAGCACCTTTTTTTATTACTGTAGTTTTATACTCGCTTTTGCGGCTTACTGCACTCCGGGGATTAATTACATTAGTAAGCACCATACTGGGACCTAAAAAAACATCATCTTCACAAATCACTCCCTCGTAAATACTTACATTATTTTGTACCCTCACATTATTTCCCAAAACCACTTTGGGCGATACCACCACATTTTGCCCCAAATTACAATTGGCCCCAATTACAGCACCGGGCATAATATGCGAAAAATGCCACACTTTGGTGCCTTCCCCAATGGTACAGCCTTCATCAATTACAGCAGTGGAATGTGCAAAATATGGCATGTTGGTAGTTTATTGAGCTAATTTTTTTAAATATTCGCCATAGCCGCTTTTCTTTAAGGCCTCGGCTAAAGCAGCTAACTGTTCTTTGGAAATGAAATTCATACGGAAGGCAATCTCTTCGGGGCAGCCAATTTTAAGTCCCTGCCTTTTTTCTATTACCCGTACATATTCAGAAGCATCACTTAAAGAATCAAAAGTGCCCGTATCTAACCAGGCAAAACCCCTGTCGAGCACGCCCACTTTTAATTTTTTATTTTGCAGGTAATAATCATTCACTGTAGTAATCTCATATTCGCCACGGCTGCTGGGCTGAATATTTTTGGCAATATTCACCACATTGTTGTCATAAAAATACAATCCCGGAACGGCATAATTGCTTTTGGGATGCAGTGGCTTTTCTTCAATGCTAATGGCATTATACACATCATCAAATTCCACCACCCCATATCTTTCCGGATCACTTACCGGGTAGGCAAAAATCACTGCACCATCCGGATCCACACTTTGCCGCAATAATTTACTAAATCCACTGCCATAAAAAATATTATCGCCTAAAACCAATGCCACACTATCATTGCCAATAAATTTTTCGCCAATTACAAATGCCTGTGCCAAACCATTGGGCACTTCCTGTACCGCATATTCAATTGTACAACCCCATTGGCGGCCATCTTTTAACAACCTTACAAACTGCGCCTGATCTTCGGGGGTGGTTATTATCAAAATTTCTTTGATACCTGCCAGCATTAAAGTACTGAGCGGATAATAGATCATGGGTTTATCGTAAATAGGCATTAATTGCTTGCTGATACCCATTGTTATTGGATATAGTCTTGTTCCGGAGCCGCCTGCGAGTATGATTCCTTTCATAAATTCTGTTGAAGAGGGTTGAATGTGGTTGAATGTTGTTGAAAGCAGTTTAAAGTTGTTGAATATTGTTGAATGTTGTTGAAAATTGTTGAATATTGTTGAATGTTGTTGAAAAAAGCAATCCTTTAGCTATTTCTGTAACAATCTATTGTGCTTTGTTAATTTTTGCCAATTGGCTATTTCTCAGGTTATTAATTTTTAATGATAAGGGCTGAATCAGGTTTCGCATCTTTTCTAATTCGTCATTACTAATAAAGGATAAATCAAAACTTGTAATTAAATGACTCATGGTTTCCATTAAACTGCTATATGAAATAGCAGAAAAATGTGCTTGCTCCTTCGCAGATAATCTGGCTGCTCCTTCTGCAATATTGGCTCCCACCGAAACTGACGCTCTCCTTAACTGATTTGTCAATCCAAATTTTTCTTTTTCCGGAAATTTTTCTGTTAAACGGTACATTTCTACTGTTAGTTTTCTTGCATCCTGCCAAACTTCCAATTTTTCAAATCCAAATTGATACATGTAATACAGTTTAATTATATCAATGCTAAACGGCCTTTTCAACCACCTTCAACCGAC
>JBAXET010000115.1:0-9456 GCA_037140275.1 Ferruginibacter sp.
TCTTTTTTATTAACGCCAAATTGAGAATTATTTTTTTGACCTGCTGAACGGTTTATATACAGCAGTAAATAAAAGGCCGGCACTATTCAGTTTTATTTTACCGGCGCCAATACCTGTAAGCGGTAATTTTAAATAAGGTTCTGCAAGAAATGAAAAATGGGTACTTAAGTTATATTGATATCCGCCTGATAATGTAAGCACAGAAAAATAATGCTTATTCTCATTATTTATTGTTTTTACATAATTATAAGTTTGACCTGCGGGGGTTTTATATAAGTAGTCGTAGGTTTCTTTTTTCATGAGTAAAGAAGATATGATCATACCTCCGAACCAGTTGTGTTTTTTGGCAGCTCTAAAATTATAATACAGCGAAACCGGAATTTCATATACTTTACAATTCGCATCAATACCTGTTAAATTAGGATAGGCTGTTCCACCTGCAAATTTGTATTGATAAGGGGCAGCTGTATATATTTTTTTAGTAGTATACAATCCGGCTCCAACTCTAAGGTGTTTGCCAATATAATAGGTGAGGCCTGCACCATATAAAAACTCTGTCTTGCCATTTTTACTAAGTTCTATATAACTCATATCAGTGCCCGCAGTTGCAGTAACAGCAAAATTGCTGGCAAAGCTTTTATCAGTTTTCTTTTTGTTACCGGTTGATGCCCTTGTTTTTTTCAGGGTTTCAGTTTCGGGAGTTGAAGCAGTTTTTTTGCTACTGTCGGTTTCTTTTTTAATAAGATCGGTTTGAAGTTTTTCAGTTGCAGCAGTAGTTACAATTTCATCGACTGCAGATTGATTGGTTGTCTTCACCTTATCTGTATCGGGAATTTTAGTTGCATAGGAAGAAAGGGATTTGTCGTTATTGTCAGCAATATCTTCTCCGGTTGCTGCATTTTTAACACGTATGGAAGTCCTTCCCTTTTTTGTATAAGCCACTGATGAACTGCGGGCAGACTTATTTTCACCACTCCCTTTTTTACTAATAACAAGTAAAGGTGATACTTCAGTTTGGATTGAAGATGTAGTAACTACAGTTGAGGAACTTGTTACTTCTATATCAGTAACAGACTCACCGGATGTTTTTTCTGGAGTAGAAGATGCTGGCTTGTTTGTATTGCCAGCTGCATTATCTCCGGTTGCCACAATAATAGCTGCGGGTTGTTGCAGTGCAGCACTGCCAGTGTTATTGGAATTGTTTTTCCAGGGCTGTAGTATAACAGTACCCAATGCGCCGCCCAATAATAAGAACAGTAGTATAAAAAATACATACCTTCTTTTGTCTTTCTTTTGCGGCAGATGCTGGTCCAGCAATGCTTCCATCTTTCCCCATGCCTTATCGTCATAAGGAGGATGATGCTGATTGGCTGCATCTGTAATCAGTTTATCTATTTCTTCATCCTGCATTTTTTGCTAATAGTATTTTATTCTGGCGAAACAAGATCTTTTGCAACTGCTTTCTTGCTTTTGCCAGGTTTGATTTAGAAGTACCTACAGAAATTCCCAGTTGCTTGGAAACTTCTTCATGACTGAACCCTTCCACTACAAAAAGATTCAGCACTGTTCTGTAAGCCGGAGAAAGATCCTGTATAAATCGAATGATTTCATCGTAAGAGATCTTATCTATAGCAGTTTCATTTTCTGCCGGTAAATGAATGATGGCAGTATCCAGCTCACTCATATTCTGATGTTTATTATTTTTTCTAAAATGATCAATTGCGGTATACACCATTATTTTTCTCAACCAGCCTTTAAATGAGCTCACCACATCAGTATAAGCTGGCTTAAAATGGTGGATCTCTTTAAAAATTTTAAGAAAGCCATCATTTAATATTTCAGATGCATCTTCTTCTCTACTGGTATAACGATCGCATATGGACATAGCGTATCCATAGAAAGAGTTATAAAGTTTTTTTTGACTCTCCCTTTGGTTCAGGGCGCATCCCCTGATTTGTATGTTCAATTCTTCTGCGCTTAACAACAGTTATTTTTTTAAACCAATAAATATAATCGTACAAAGAAACTTAAAGGTTGCCAGAGGGAAAAATTACGCAGTTTATGATTTATTACCAAGCTATTTAATCCGATTGTACTAAAAAACAACTTGTCAGGCAATAAAAAACGTAAAAGCCGGATATTCAGTCAGTAAACATCCCAAGTAGAACTACGGATTAAAATATGACAAAAAATTAAATTTATTTTCGGCTGCATGGCAACGCAATAAAACGAGCTTGTTTGCGGTTTAATAGTACGATCGGAAGATTAAAGTATCCAACTGAAAACCACCAAGAATGAGATTAAACCTTAATGCGCTGGCATTGCTTCCCGTAATGCTGCTTATGGCAAACACATCTTCTACTCTTACGGGAAACAAGATTCCGGAAAGTTCAGTCATTAATAAAGTACTGAATACGGCTACCGCCGAAATTACGGATCACTATTCCAAATGGAATTTATCGGTTACTGGCCTTTCGAAACAGGCATTTATTTATGCGCTTAAAGGGTATCAATACCTTTTGCAAAAAAATATGCTGCGTAATACTGGTGTTATTACAATAGTGGATTACAGCCAGCCATCTTCCGAAAAAAGGCTGTTTGTACTGGATTTAAATGAGGGAAAGATATTGTTTCAAACACTAGTAGCACATGGAAGAAATACCGGATATATTTATGCGAAAGACTTTTCAAATGCCGCAGCTTCATTAAAGACCAGTTTAGGTTTTTATATAACTGCCAATACCTATACCGGAAGTAACGGGTATTCATTAAAACTAAAGGGTTGCGAAAAAGGAATTAATGATAAAGCAATGCAAAGGGCAATAGTGATGCATGGAGCAGATTATGCCACAGAAAATTTTTTAAACCATAATGGTTACCTGGGTCGCAGTCATGGTTGCCCGGCAGTACCCGAAAAAATGAGTAAAGAAATAATTAATGTAATAAAGGGAGGAAGCTGTATGTTTCTGTATTATCCCGCTTCAAAATATACACGTAATTCAAAAATATTAAATAGCCCGGCTTAGATAGTCGCAACATTTAAAACTTAATATTGTTAGGCACAACAGGAGAAAGATACCTCACCCATAGTGGTGGGGATTCTTTTTTTATAGAATGAATACTGCTGCTGCCAGCTGACATAAAATGCCTGCAAACAAACCCAAGTAAATTTCTTTTTCAGTATGATTGCTAATAATCAAACGGGAAGTACAAACCAGTCCGGTTACTAAAAAAGCTATACATAAAGGCCATGTCATTAACATGGTATTATAAGTCATAATAATTAAAAACAAACCCAGCACACCACCCATACCCATAGCGTGCATGCTAATTTTAAAATAAATATTGGCAATCAGTCCGGCAACTGTGGTTAAAAATACCCCGGTCATAAATGCTGGAAAAATTAGATCCAGCTGAGGGGTCATTTTAAAAAATGTCCAGGCAACATTGAAGTAAAATATCATATTGGCCAGATAGGGACCAATTCTGTCCTGAGGCATAACCAAAAAAATAGATTTAATAAAGCCCAAACCTTTCATCAGCAATAAAGCAAAAGCAGGGAAAAAGATGGTATTTAAGGCAATGTTTAGTATCAGCTTGGTTTTTTCGTAATTACTGAAGCCCGAACAATAAGAGGGATGTACAAAAACTAAAAATGCCACTATATAAAAAGGAATAAACAGCGGATGAAAAACATAAGAGAAAAAATGCGCAGTAAAGCGGAGCAGTAATGGCTGACTGGTTTTTTGTTCCGGCTGAGCAGTATCAGCAACAGACCATTGATCATTGATCATGTACAACTTGATTTATAATTCTTTTCTTAAACGTGCCACAGGAATATTCAGTTGTTCCCTGTATTTGGCTACTGTACGTCGTGCAATATTATATCCTTTTTCCTGTAATAGTTCGGTAAGTCGCTCATCGCTTAAAGGATGTTTTTTACTTTCACCTTCAATCATATCGCTTAAAATCTTTTTTACTTCTCTGGTACTTACTTCTTCACCACTGTCGGTTTGCAGGCTTTCGCTGAAAAAAAACTTAAGTCGGTAAGTACCAAATTCGGTTTGTACAAATTTACTGTTGGCCACACGACTAACCGTAGAGATATCGAGGTTGGTAGCTTCGGCAATGTATTTTAATATCATGGGCCGTAGTTCTGTTTCATCGCCGGTAATAAAAAACTCCCTTTGATAATTCATGATGGCTTCCATGGTGGTCAGCAATGTATGCTGCCGTTGTTTGATAGCATCAATAAACCATTTTGCAGCATCAATTTTTTGTTTGATAAACAAAACAGCTTCTTTCTGACGTTTATCTTTTTTACTACCGCGGTCATAATCCTTCAGCATATCTCTGTATCCCTCACTAATCCTGAGGTCTGGAGCATTTTTACTGTTAAGCGTTAATTCCAGTTTGCCGTTATTATTATAGATAAAGAAATCGGGAACCACATAGCTCTCGCCTTTATTGGTTTCTCCAATATTACCTGCAGGCTTAGGATTTAATTTAATGATCTGACCTATTACCGCCCTCAGCTGCTCATCATTCATACTCAGGCCCCGCTGGATTTTTTCGTAATGTTTTTTTGTAAACTCATCAAAATATTTTTCCAATACTTTAATGGCCATATCAACATGCTTACCTTCATCCAGCTTGCGTTCTAATTGAAGCAATAAACACTCTTGCAGATTTCGGGCACAAATTCCGGGAGGATCAAATTGCTGTATTTGCAATACCAGTTGCCCTATTTCTTCTTCAGTAGTAATGATATTTTGCCGGAATGCCAGATCATCTACAATAGAAGAAATTTCTCTTCTTAAATAACCATCATCATCTAAATTACCGATGATCTGTTCTGCTATTTGCTGCTGGTGGGCGTTCAGGTTAAGCTGACCCAGTTGTTCCAGCATCATTTCATTAAATCCGGTTTCCACTTTATGCGGAATTACGCGGTTATCGTCTATTTCAGGATAATTATCGTCTTTCAACCTATAGTCGCCAATATCATCATCACCCTCACTTACATAATCACTGATATCAATATTCTCGTATTCTTCCTCACTACCTTCCGATTCAAATTCATCACTATCACCATCCTTAAATTCATCATTAGCTTCATCATATTCATCTTTATGATCTTCTTCTGTCTGTTCCAGCGCAGGGTTTTCCTCCATTTCTTCCTTGATACGTTCTTCTAAAATAGCCGTGGGCACCTGCAGCAGTTTCATCAACTGAATTTGCTGTGGCGATAATTTTTGTAACTGCTTTTGATATAATCCCTGACTTAAAGCCATTTCTCATCTCCGCCAAAATGCGGTACGGGTGTTTTATTAAGAATATTGTTTACTACGTTTTGCGCTTCTCCCAATCCGTTACTGCTTAATAAACGTAACTTTTGCTTTTTATAGTGTAAATTTAGCTACAAACTTACTTGTATTATGAACGGAAATGCTAAAATTTTATTTTTTTGCATGATTTTTGTGGGTGGTTCCGTTTTCGGGCAATTTAAAGGCAGGTATTTAAGCATTTTTATACCATATAATAAGGAAAAAATAAAACTGATCCCTTGCAATACTTCATCTCTGTATTATAATTCTGATTGGCGGCGGCGTCCCATATTAATAACAAAACCTGATAATTTCTCTTTGCAGTTTACCAATATCAAAAGCATTATCATCAGGCCTGATTTTTACACTCAAAATTTTGGATTTTTCTGTAAAAAAGAATTGCAGTTAGAAAAGATTACCAGAATACCTGTTAAAATCAGGTTGGGTAGTGTACAGCAATGCGACTGGCTGGAGGGAAAGCGAAATACAGGACTGAGGTAAAATAAAAAAAGCCATAGTTAAGACTATGGCTGTCAATGTAAAATTTTATTTTGCTCAGGCCATTACTGATTGCTCACTCAATACCTTCTTAATTACGGCAATCATCTTTTCTCCTTTTTCTTTTACCTGTTCTTCCGTCCAGGTTAAACTGATGGCAGTAGATATATTGCGGCTGATGATGGCGTCACTGGCACTGAAATCTTTGTTGGCATGATGCATTACTTTTTCTTTAAGCTCCGGACTTAATGCATTTAAGGTAATGGCATTTTTAAGGTGATCCCATTTGCGGATATAATGCCAGTTATTATTGAAATAATAAAAATTACCAGCTAAAATTCCCTGTGCTTTCATTTCTTCCACCACTGAATTGGTCATTGCAGCTGTAGGCAGGCTCCAGCTTAAAAAGGTGCAACTGTCTCCTGATGGATCAGGTATTCTTCTGAAACTGATTTCTGGCACAGTGGCTAAAATACTTTTTAATGCGGTATGATTTTTTTTCTGAATAGCTAAAAAATCATTCAACCTTCTTATTTGTGCCAGCCCTACTGCAGCATGCAGCTCACTGATTCTGAAATTGTATCCTATAAAAGGATGTAATTCTGCACCGCGGTCCGTTCCAATATGATCGTGCCCGTGATCGCTGTAGCCATCACACTTAATCTGTACATCTTCTCTGTTGGTCATTACCACACCACCTTCGGCACAGGTAATGGTTTTTACAAAATCAAAACTAAATGTGCCGGCATCGCCAATAGTGCCTAATTTTTTTCCTTTATAAGTACCACCAATAGCCTGACAAGCATCTTCCAGTAATAATAAATGATGTTCTTTACAAATAGCCTGTAGCGCCTCCATATCTGCCATGCTGCCGCACATATGTACGGGCATAATGCATTTTGTTTTTGGGGTGATAGCAGCTTTTACTGCAGCAGGATCTAAAGTAAGGGTGTCATCAATATCCACCATTACCGGCACAGCGCCTACACTGATCACAGCTTCAAAACTTGCCACAAACGTGAATGCAGGCATGATTACTTCATCGCCATAACCCACACCCAAAGCACTTAGTGCAGTGGTTATAGCTGCAGTACCGCTGCTCACCAATTGTGCATGCTTACAGCCAAAAGTAGTACAGATCTCCTGCTCCAGTTCTTTAGCTTTCCAAATTCCTTTACGGGGACCATCAAAACCATAGCGCATTAAAATTCCGGTTTCAATTACATCAGTCACTTGTTTTCGTTCTGCATCGCTCCATAATTCAAAGCCTGGCATAAAATATAATTAAGAATGAATAATTAATAACGCCTCAAGTGGGCATTAGTTCAAAGGCAAAGGTAAACAAATTGTGTGTGGAGCCCAATACTCCGTTGTTAAAGTGTAATATGATTAATGAGATAAAGCAATCGGTGTTTTTACAGGCACAGCAAAATAGTTTATTCGTAAACTATCATTCCATCCATTGGGGTTTTTATTAAAGCTCTTGCTGCTAAAAAATATCATACCCTGAATATTGGGTGTTTTACGCAGGGCTTCAATTTGCCGTGGCAGTTGTGTCTTATCTTTCCAGGCGGCATTGCTACCGGCTTTATAAATGCCCAGTCCTATATAACAGTTTTTGCCATAGGAGTGCGTACTCCACCAATCCAAAACCGCCTGATAGGGTGCATTTTTTTGTTCAAACTCCCAGTAAATCTGTGGAGCCACATAATCGATCCATCCTTTTTTTAACCATAATACAATATCTGCATACAGGTCGTCATAATTGGTTTGGCCTGCTTTGGTATTACTGCCATCAGGGTCTTTATCAATATTGCGCCATACCCCAAATGGAGAAATTCCAAACTGACATTGGATATTTTCTTTTTTAATGACTTTACTAAGCATCAGAATAATAGAATCAACATTACCTCTTCTCCAGTCGTCTTTACTTAAACCATTGCCATATTTTTTAAAAGAAAGATCATCCGGGAACTCAATACCTGTAATACGATAAGGATAAAAATAATCATCAAAATGAATGGCATCAATTTTATACCGCTTAACCACATCGGCAACCAGATTGGTAACATATTGCTGTACTTCTTTATTGCCGGGATCAAAATATCTTTTTTCGCCATAGGCTAAAAACCAATCGGGGTGTAAACGCGAGATATGGGTTGGCGACAATGAAGATTTACCTATAGCGAATTCTGCACGGTACGGATTCATCCAGGCATGAAATTCCATGCCCCGTTTATGTGTTTCGCTAAGCATAAACTCCAGCGGATCATAATAAGGAGCTGGAGGCTGACCCTGTTTTCCGGATAGCCATTCGCTCCAGGGTTCGTATGGTGAAGGATAAAAAGCGTCGGTGGCTGGTCGTATCTGCACTATCATGGCATTCATACCATTGGACTTATGCATATCCAATAACTTAATAAACTCCACTTTTTGGGAGTCGGAACTTAAGTTTTTACTGGATGGCCAGTCAATATTATCTACTGTTGCCACCCATACTCCTCTGAATTCGGGTTTGTATTGCGCTGTAACAATAACAGGCAATAAAAAAATACCGAGTATAAAAAAACGGGTGCATAGTATATTCATCAGTAAAATATTAGTTGGATTTACGCAGCTTATCTAAGATCTTATTTAAAGATTTAGCTTCCGCTTCTGAAATGGAATTAATAATGGCATCCATGTCACTTTCTTTTGCGTCCAGTTTACTCAGTTTTTTTTTGCCTTTATCAGTAATGGAAACATCTACCAAACGCTTATCTGTTTTACAAACCACTTTTTTTACAAACCCTTTTAATATCAGTCGGTCTACTATTCGGCTGGTATCGCTCATTTTATCCAGCATGCGCTGGCGAATTTGCAAAGTGGAAATGGGCTGGCCGGCACCTCTTAAAATGCGCAGAATATTAAATTGCTGGCTGGTTAAACCTTCATTTTCAAAAAAGCCCTTCATCTGTTCGCTCATCCAGTTATAAGTGAAGATGAGATTAATAGTAGCTTTTTGGAATTCGCTTCGGAACTTGAGCTGATTAATATCGTTTTCGAGTGACATGTGTTATGTATTTGATTGATCGTTGTTTATTGTATCGGCTGGTACTGCAAATTCGTTGATGTAAATTTTAACTAAAATTATGAAATAGCTGATGATTAAAGGGCCAAAAATAAGTCCCATAAATCCAAATAATTTTAACCCTACTATCACTCCCAGGGCAGTAACTAACGGATGCACATTACCCATTTTTTTTAATAAACCCAAACGGGTGATATAATCAACGTTACCTGTTACTACAATACTGTAAATAGTTAGCCAGGTACCACTTACATTGTGTCCGGTACTAAAAAGATAAATCACCAGCGGTACCCAAATTACCATAGTGCCTACCAAAGGGAAAAAAGCAAATACCCCGGTAATAAAGCCCCATAGGCCCCAGTCTTTTACTCCAAAAATAAAATACCCCAATGCAGCAAATACACCCTGTACAACACAAATAACAGGAATGCCTATGGCATTTGCCCTGATCATCAGAATGGTTTCATTGGCTAGTTTATCTACATTTTCTGATTTTAAAGGGATAAACCTGTTCAGGTATTTTTCAACGGCAGTGCCATTAACCAGTAAATAGTACAATAT
>JBAXET010000116.1:0-9348 GCA_037140275.1 Ferruginibacter sp.
ATAAGTAATAAGTAATAAGTAATAAGTAATAAGTATTAAGTAATAAGTATTAAGTATTAAGTATCGACAATTGACTATTCACTATTGACCATTCACCATTCACCACTACCCCATGCTCGGCTTCAATTTTTCTAAATACGATCCAAACGAAAACAGCAAATCTCCTTTTGAGAAATTGCTGGACCTTTTTTTACAGCTCCTCACCTACACCAGCGGCGATTTTAATGAAGCCATGCAATGGATGAATGAACTGGATAAAGAACATAAACTCACTAGTGATGATTATGGTATTGGTGATTTTTTAGACGACCTCAAGAATAAAGGTTATATAGATGAAGAAAAAGCAAATGGTGAGATTAAGATCACTTCTAAAACAGAACAAAGCATCCGTAAAAAAAGTTTGGAGGAAATTTTCGGAAAACTTAAAAAAACCAAACAGGGCAATCACCACACTTTTAAACCAGGTGGTGGCGATGAGATCAATCCGGAAACAAGACCTTTTCAGTTTGGTGATACCATGGAGCAGATAGATTTTACAAGTTCTATCCGTAATGCACAGATCAATCATGGAATCGACAGTTTTAAAATGCATGAAGATGACCTGGAGATAAGGGAAACCGATTTTAAAAGCCAGACCTCAACTGTATTAATGATCGATATTTCGCACAGCATGATTTTATATGGTGAAGACAGAATTACTCCTGCAAAAAAAGTAGCCATGGCTTTAAGCGAGCTCATTAAAACCAAATACCCAAAAGATACTTTAGATATTGTAGTGTTTGGTAATGATGCCTGGCCTATTGAAATAAAAGACCTTCCCTATTTACAGGTAGGCCCTTATCATACCAATACTGTTGCCGGCCTGGAATTGGCAATGGATATTTTAAGAAGAAGGCGTAATCCAAACAAACAAATATTTATGATAACGGATGGCAAACCTACCTGTTTAAAAGTGGGCAACCGCTATTATAAAAATAGTTTTGGGGTAGACAGAAAAATTTTGAACCGCTGTTTGAGTTTAGCCACACAATGCAAAAAATTAAAAATCCCTATCACCACATTTATGATTGCCACTGATCCTTACTTACAAAAATTTGTACAGGAGTTTACCGAGTGTAATCATGGTAAAGCCTTTTTTGCCGGACTGGATAAACTTGGTGCGTTTATTTTTAAGGATTTTGAAAGTGGAAAGAGAAAGACGGTGTATTGATTTGCATAAATTTTTTTGCGACTAAGGCACAAAAAATATAGCCACAAAGACGCAAAGGCACTAAGAATTTCTTCGAAATATTTTACGTTATGTACCCTATATTAACTGAAAAAGAAGAATGGTTAGGCAAACAAATTGTTGATGCCGCTTATAAAGCGCACAAAGAATTAGGGCCGGGCTTGCTGGAAAAAATATACGAAGCTTGCCTTTGTCATGAATTAGAAAAGAAAGGAATTCCGTATAAAAGACAGGTTGAACTCCCATTTGTATATGATGGTAAACAATTTGATGCAGGATTAAGAATGGACATTCTTGTAGACGGACTTGTGATTTGCGAACTGAAAGCTGTGGAAACTGTAAACCCGGTATGGAAACCACAAATCATCAGTCATTTAAAATTAACAAAGTTACGTTTGGGGTATCTTATCAATTTTAATGTGCCATTTATAAAAGATGGAATAAAAAGATATATCAATTAACACTAAAAAAACTATTTTAAACTGGCAACATCAGTTTCAGGTAAATTCAATAAACAATTCATTGTTTATTTTTTGTGTCTTTGTGACTTTGTGGCTAAAATATTTGCAGTAAAAAAAAGAGAATGAAAAATAAAATTAAAACACTTGGAGAGTTAAAGAAAAGCGGCTACATTTCTAAAAGTATTAAACTGGAGATCCGTGATAACTTAATTACAAAGATCAAAGCAAAAGAAAATCCCTTTCCGGGAATTTTAGGATATGAAGATTCAGTAATTCCTGATACAGAAAGGGCATTACTATCGCAGCATAATATCTTGTTTTTAGGCTTACGTGGTCAAGCTAAAACCCGAATGGCCCGTCAGATGACAGAATTGCTGGATGAATATATTCCTTATGTGGCAGGCAGCGAAATCAATGACGATCCCTTACAACCTATTTCCAGGTATGCACTAGATATTATTGAAGCCAAGGGAGATAATACTCCTATTGAATGGTTACATCGCAGTCAGCGTTATGGTGAAAAACTAGCCACACCCGATGTAAGTGTTGCTGATTTGATTGGAGATATCGATCCGATAAAAGCAGCCAACTTAAAACTGAGTTTTGCAGATGAAAGGGTATTGCATTATGGTATTATTCCCAGAAGCAACCGCTGCATTTTTGTAATTAACGAATTACCCGACCTGCAGGCAAGGATACAGGTATCGCTGTTTAATATTTTAGAAGAAGGTGATTTGCAGATACGCGGCTTTAAATTGCGGCTACCACTTGACGTATTATTTGTTTTTACTGCCAATCCAGAAGATTATACCAATAGGGGAAGTATAGTAACTCCGTTGAAAGACAGGATTGAGAGCCAGATACTCACCCACTACCCTAAAAGTATTGAAACATCTTTGGCCATTACTGAGCAGGAAGCAGCCATCAATAAAGAGCAATCAGATAAAGTAAGCGTAAGCGATCTGATAAAACGTTTGATTGAGCAGGTAGCTTTTGAAGCCAGGGGCAGCGAACTGGTAGATAAAAAAAGTGGTGTAAGTGCAAGGCTTACCATCAGTGCCTATGAAAATGCAGTAAGTGCAGCAGAAAGAAGGGCATTAATCAATGGCGAAAAAGAAACACAGGTTTGGCTGAGCGATCTGGTAGGCATCATTCCTTCCATCACCGGAAAAATTGAACTGGTATATGAAGGTGAACAGGAAGGACCTTATCAGGTAGCGTTTAATTTACTGGAGAAATCGATACGTACCCAGTTTGCCCTGTATTTCCCTAATCCTGACACTTTAAAGAAGAAGAGAGGCAAAGATGCTGCTGCAGAAGAAAACCCCTACAAGGCCATTACAAGATGGTTTGATGCAGGCAACAGTCTGAATAATTTTTTTGAGACCAAAGACGAAGACAAAGTGCAGCTGTTATACAAGGTGAATGGCCTGCATGCATTGGTAAAAAAATATTTTAAAACTGCCAATGAAAAAGAAAATGCTTTACTGATGGAATTTGTTTTACATGGACTGGCGGCCTATTCCTTAATCAGTAAAAAAATACTGGAAGGAAAAATAGAATTTAAAGACCTGATGGGAAGTATGCTGAATTTGGGTAGCCAGCATTTTAGTGAGGAAGATTTTAATGAAGATGATTTTAATTAGAAACAGGCCACAGAGATTCTCAAAGATAAAAAGAGTTACACGAAGATCACTTTGTGTAACTCTTTTCCTTTATAAAACTTTGTAGTGGTATGCTCAAAATTTATATCCAAATGCTATCCCACCATAGTAAGGCAGAAAAAATCCTTTACCAAAAACAGGGTTAATAGCTGCCCTGAAGAAAAAGCCGCCATCTTTTGGTTGAAGGCGATACCCAAAATTAATATTCCCGAAAGTAGTACCGAAATTGCTGTTAGAAGTATTGTTGCTGGCATTTACAAAAGTTACACCACCGCCCAGTTCGAAATAATTACGACCATCTTTTCCCATCAAATAATTCAACCCTACAGGAATAAAAATAACAGATGTTTTATCTGTATTAACATTAATACTGAATCCTCCTACACCAACCCTTCCTCCAATGCCGGTTTCTGATTTAGTAAACCGCATATCATAATTTATAGAGGCAAGTCCGGGGCCGCCTAATTCAAAAAAAACAGCTTTTGCCGGAGCAGCTGCTTCAGATTTTCCAATCTTCCCATATTGGGCGCAAACGTTGGTACATACTAATAAGCATAAAGAAATTGTAATTGCAAAAAAGGTCTTTTTCATAACGTTGATTTTGAGTAAAAGGGAAGACTAATGTAATTCAATATTTGCTGCTTTCATAATTTGTTAAATAATATTCACTTCCCTTTCCAGCGTAATGCCAAATTTATCTTTCACCGAATGGATAATCCTTTCGCTCAAATCAAAAATTTCTGATCCTTTGGCAGTACCATAATTTACCAGCACCAATGCCTGTTTTGCATGACAACCTGCATCTCCTTCACGATGGCCTTTCCAACCGCATTGTTCTATCAACCAGCCTGCGGCCAGTTTAACTTTATTATTGGGCAACGTATAGCCAACCAGACTGGGATATGCCTTAATTAAATTTTGATATTGCTCTGCATCAATTTCCGGATTTTTAAAAAAGCTACCCGCATTACCTGTTACAGCAGGATCTGGCAGTTTGGATGAACGTATATTGATCACTGCATCCGAAATTGCTTTTATGCTTAATTCACTTACACCCATTTTTTGCAATTCCTGATCTATCGCTCCGTAAGAAGTATTGTATTTTGGTTGTTTATATAAACGGAAAACAACACTGGTGATTACAAATTCATTTTTATATCTTTTCTTAAATACACTTTCCCTGTATCCGAAAGCACAGTCATCTAAACTGAAACTAATGCGCTTTTTTTCTATAAGATGAAAAGCTTCTAATGAATGAAATACATCTTTAATCTCTACGCCGTAAGCGCCTATATTTTGCATGGGACTTGCACCAACATTACCCGGTATCAATGAGAGATTTTCAACGCCTGCCCAATTATTACTGATACAATGTAAAACAAACTGATGCCAATTTTCTCCTGCTGCAACTTTTACATACACATAATCATTGTCTTCTTTAATCATTTCTATCCCCTTCAATTCATTTTTTAAAACAATACCATCAAAATCTTTTGTAAACAATATATTGCTTCCGCCGCCTAAGATTAATGTTTGTTGTTTGTTGTTTATTGTTTGTGGTTGGTTGTTGGTTGGTTGTTGTTTGTTGAATTGGAGCAGTTCATCTAATTCATCAATAGAAGTAAAGGGGGCAAAATATTTTGCCATTACATCAATACCGAATGTATTGTATTTTTTAAGTGATATGTTGGACTGTATCTGCATTATCAATTATACATTCTTAATTATTAATTGCTAATTATTAATTGGTATCCACATCCACCATCACAATTACAGCCCTATAATTTTTCTCACTGCCTAATAAATTGATATGGTTGCGGATCACTTTTTTATAAGTGCCGCTCATGCCATGTTCTTTGGGCAGCTTAATTAAAATTTCCATCAGGTACTGATTACGGATGCGGTTAATCACCGGCGGGGCAGGCCCAACAATATATTCCCCCAAATCTTGCCGGAGTAATGTCGTAAGTTTATCGGCTGCATTTTCTACTACTGTTTTGTCTTTATGCTTCAGTGTTAATAATACCACACGGCTGTAAGGCGGATAAAAAAACTCTTTCCGGTTTTCAATTTCCATTTGGTAAAAAGTCTTATAATCGTGTTGCTGTACCAGTTGCAATACCGGGTGTTTAACATTGGTAGCCTGTATCACCACGGTACCCTGTTTCCCTTTTCTGCCGGCACGGCCACTCACCTGCTCCATCAATTGAAAAGCCCTTTCATTCACTCTGAAATCAGCAAAGCTTAATAAGCCATCTGCATCTAAAATACCTACCAGACTTACTTTATCAAAATCCAATCCTTTTACCACCATTTGCGTACCTACCAAAATATCAAAACGGTGCTGTTCAAATAAACGGATCAGGTTATCATGTGCAGATTTACCTCTTATACTATCCACATCCATCCGGGCAATACGGTGTTTGGGAAATTCTTCTTCCAGTTGTTCTTCAATTTTTTCGGTACCAAAATTTTTCTCCAGCCAGTTATTGCTGCCGCATGCAGGGCAGGTAACCAGTTTTGGATACTGACTGGCACAATAATGACAATGTAATTTATTGCTGTACTTATGCAGCGTTAGTGATACCGAGCAATGATCGCATTGAGGAATGAATCCGCAGGTACCACAAATTAAATAGGGATTATAGCCCCGCCGGTTTTGAAATAATATTATCTGCCGGTCTGCATCCAGCGCCTGTTGCATTGCTTCTTTCAACTGAGGGCTGATCATCACCTTACCTTTTTGCGCCACTTGCCGGGTGTTTACAATTTCAATAGCAGGTAATAATAATCCGCCAAAGCGTTCATTCAGTTCCACCAATGCATATTTAGCATGTATTGCATTAAAATAACTTTCTACCGATGGTGTGGCGCTGCCTAATAATACTTTTGCACCGAATAAACTGGCATAATATACCGCAGCATCTCTTGCATTATAACGTGGTGCCGGATCTTGTTGCTTGTAGGAAGCATCGTGCTCTTCATCTACAATGATCAGTCCAAGTTGTTTAAAGGGCAGAAACAAGGCACTTCTTGCCCCCAATACAATTTTCACTTCTCCGGTTCTTATCTTATTCCACAATTCGATGCGCTCGTTATCATTAAATTTAGAATGATAAATGGTGATATTGCCACCAAAATGTTTTTGCAAGCGTCGGATAATCTGTGCCGTTAAAGCAATTTCAGGCAAAAGATATAATACCTGTTTGCCCTGCATAAAATAATGCTCTATCAGTTTAACATATACCTGTGTTTTACCGCTGCCGGTAACCCCATGCAGTAAACAAACAGGCTTTTCTTCAAATGCTTTGGTTACCGCATCTGAAGCCACCTGCTGTGCTTCACTAAATTCAAAATCGATATCCACATTTCTGGGCAGACTTTTTATTCTGTCAACACTCCTTCGCTCTACTTTTAAAATATTTTTATCGGTCAGCCCTTTCAATTGTGCTGCGGTTGCACCGGATTTTTTTAGTAATTCAGATTGCAATACTTCCCCTGTTTGTTTTTGCAGATGCAGGTAAGCCAGTAACAGTTCCATTTGCTTTGGAGCACCTTTCCAGTCGTTAAGTTTTTTACCCAACTCCTCTTCATTGTTATAAACCGGGTTCAGCAGCACATAATTTTCCTTTTTCACTTTATATTTTTCATCCATGGCTTCCCAAACAAAACAGACTTTTTTATCAATCAGTTTTTTTATGATGGGATACACATGGGTAATATCCAGTATCTGCTGCACTTCGGAAAGTCGTAATTCTTTTTTAATTAGTAAGGCTTCAGCCACTAAAAATTCTTCGTCATTTAAATTCGAAAAATCATCACCGACTTCTTCATTAAAAATCAATACGGTTTCGCTGCTCAGTTTAAAATGCGTGGGTAGTGCTGCAGCCATTACTTCACCTTCGCTGCACATATAGTAATGACTCATCCAGTTCCACAATTGTAATTGCTGCGGATACAGAATGGGTTCATCGTCAAGTATATTTAATATGGGTTTGGTTTGATAGGCCGGTGCGGTATCCTGTATGGCCTTAATAATGCCGGCATATTTTTTATTCCGCAGTTCCACTTCTGCCCTGCAGCCGGGATTTGCTTTTTCAAGTAAATGTGCAGGAATGGCATAGGTGTAGGTTACAGGCAATGCCAGTGGCATAATGATCTCTGCCCACCTGGTATAAGATTCTTCTTTAAATAATATATTGTTACCTGTATGTTTCAAATGCTGCTAAAGTTATTTAAAGTTTTGCTGAATTGTAAAAATACAAGGGGTTGAAAGATTGCTGCGGTGCACTTATTTAGCTCCTGCTTCAGAAACGGATGGTTGTATCCAGCTGGCTTTATATTCAATCAGCTTTTCTTCCATGATTGTATACACTTTCTCTTTAAGTGTTTTTACATCCTGTAAAGTTAAGCCGTCTACAGGCACTTCATCCAGATAAACAATTCTGGCTTTACCCGGTGTAAGTGAGAACAAACTATTATAATTATTCCTGTCGTATGCATCTAAAAACAAAACCGGCTTAATGGGGGTTTGTGTTTCAATGGCGATACGGAATGCACCGTCGTAAAATTCTTTTAAGGGTTGATGAATCATATTAAATGTGCCTTCGGGACTTAGCACAATCGATATCCCTTTCTTCAATACACTTTTCAGTTGCTCCACACTTTTAGATCTTGCACTGGCACTTGCCCGGTCTACCAACACTACTGTGTTTCTATATAAAAAACCGAAAATGGGAATTTTAGCCATCTCCGCTTTTCCCAATACCCTGAAATGTTGTTTGCGGATGGCTTTCATAATAAAGGGAATATCGATATACGCAATATGATTAAACACAAAAACATACTGTTTTTGGTGATCCATTTGTGCCTCATATATATATTGTACCCTTACACCTATTACAAATAAAAAAAAATCTGCCCAGGCCCTGCAGAGCTTATATATAAAATTACCCCCATTTATTTTGCCGAAAAAAGAACCAATAATTACGAGCGGAAAGATGAGCAGCAGAAAGCTGATGAACAAAATAAGTCCATATATTGAAAAGATGACCTTAAAAATCCGGCTCAGGTATACCATATTATAAGCGAATATAGATAGTTTTACCCTTGTACACCAACGACTTACTGTTGATTTACCGTTAAAAAAAGAAGTTTTCCCCCTAATGTTGGTTTTTATATTGTTTTTTTTCTGCTAGCTGCTCCAATTTACAGGTAAAATCCCTACCTTTGCCGTCCTAAATTCGGGAAATTATGTTAGCAGTAGTAAAAATAGCAGGTCAGCAATTTAAAGTGAAAGCAGGCGATAGCTTGTATGTACCTCATATAGCAGGTAAAGCCGGTGACTCAGTAGAGTTTGCCGATGTACTGATGACTGATAACAACGGAAACGTTGTTGCCGGTACTGATGTAAAAGCAGTTGTTAAAGCTGAAATTATCAGCGACCTGATCAAAGGTGAAAAAGTAATCGCCTTTAAAATGAAAAGAAGAAAAGGTTTCCGTAAAAAGCACGGTCACCGTACACAGTACACTCACATTAAAGTAACCGCAATTGCATAACAAAGTTGTAAGTGATAAGTATTAAGTGAGCTGTAATTAATTTAATGGTCTTACTTTATAACTTAAAACCTAAAACTTAAAACTTATAAAACATGGCACATAAGAAAGGTGAAGGTTCCGTAAAAAACGGAAGAGATTCACAAAGCAAAAGATTAGGCGTAAAAATTTATGGTGGTCAACCTGCTATTGCCGGTAACATCATTATTCGTCAGCGCGGAACAGTTTATCATCCCGGCAAAAATGTTGGTGTTGGTAGAGACTTTACCATTTTTGCTTTGACTGATGGTCTGGTTGAATTCAAAAGATCGAAAGGAGACAGAACAACTGTTTCTGTATCTGCTGTTGAAGCAACTGCCTAAAAAAGTAAAAATTTTTTAATTTTTTTTGTTAGTTAGATAAATATTTCTATTTTTAAGTATTATTTACTAACCAATTA
>JBAXET010000117.1:0-9313 GCA_037140275.1 Ferruginibacter sp.
GCACTGATTGAATCAGTGATTATAAGTTAAATCAGCAAAATCTGTGTTCCATAAAGAATAGAACACTGATAACACGGATCAGACTGATTTGCACTGATTGAATCAGTGATTATAAGGTAAATCAGTAAAATCTGTGTCCAATCCAAAAAAATCTGTATTTTCTGTAACTTTTTATTATAGACCTTCGTATTACATAAAAATCACCGATTAATACCTTACATGACTGAGAGAGAGTACAATGAATGTGTAAACCTGTATGCCGACAATGTATACCGCTTTATCCTCAAAAATTTGAGGCACGAAGAGGATGCAAGGGATGTGGTGCAGGGGGCTTTTGAAAAAATGTGGGTAAACAGGGATACGGTGGATAATGAAAGGAGCAAAAGCTTTTTGTTTACAGTGGCTTACCATCAAATGATTGACCATATCCGTAAAAACAAAAGGATAACTCTGAAAGAAGAATTTAATGATAATGCCAAAGGCAGTACTTACCAGCAACATGATGCCAAAAGAATATTGAACGAGGCGCTCGCGCAGTTGAACGAAAAGCAACGCAGTCTGGTGATGCTGAAAGACTATGAGGGCTACAGTTACGAAGAGATAGGACAGATCACCGGATTAAATGAAAGTCAGGTTAAGGTATATCTGCATAGGGCAAGATTACAACTGAGGGAGTATATAGTAAAAGTGGAGAACGTTATTTAAGTTGACAGATGTTAGTTGGCAGAAGACAGAAAGCCACTAACAACTATCAACCAACAACTATCAACTATGGATATTAACAGACATAATTACGAAACATTTTTTCTGCTGTACGTAGACAATGAACTGTCTGCCGCAGACCGGAAAGCTGTTGAGGTTTTTGTGCAGGAGAATGCAGATCTTAATGAAGAACTGCAACTGCTGCAACAAACCGTATTTAGTGCTGCTGATATTGTATTTGAAAATAAAGAGAGTTTATTGAAAGATGAACAGGCTTCTCTGAAAGAAAATCTATTACTGTATCTGGATAAGGAAATGGATGCTGCTGCTGTATTACAAACGGAGCAGTTGCTGTATACACACAGTACAGCACAAAAAGAATTCGCACTTTTACAAAAAACGCAATTGAAGCCTGATAGGGCTATTGTGTTTGCCAATAAAGAATCATTATATCGTAAAGAAGAGGGCCGTGTAGTGGGCTTTGCCTGGTGGCGGGTTGCTGCAGCGGCTGTATTGCTTGGGGTTGGTGTATGGGGTGGCTTTAACTTGCTACATAATAAAACAGTTGAACCGTCAGCCGTTGCAGGAACTAAGGGTACTAAAAATACCACACCAGCAACACCTGCGCAAACTATTGTACCTGTTCAATCAACTGAACAAACGGTTGCCGATATGCAGCGTAGTACTGCGGTAATTGCGGGTAAAGAAAATGAGGGCAGTACAAAACAAAAAAATAATTTACGGGCAAAACAAATACTGCCGCAGGATACACAAAAAAATAATAACAACACTATTGCTAAACAGGACAATAATAAAAAATCCAGCAATAATTTACCCACACCTGATTATAATAATTTTAACAATAATAGCCGTAACGAAATATTTGCTCAAACCGTATTACCTACAGATAAAGCAACTGACAAAGTAAACTCCGGAATCACTGCAACAGTTGCTCTGCCTAAAAATACTAATGCCACCGACGGGTATGCATTAAATACCAAATACACTCAAAGCAATGGAGAAGAACCCAGCAATGATGCACTGCTTAACATGGACGAAGACAATGTTAAGAAATCTAAACTGGGCGGATTCTTACGCAAAGTAAAACGCATTGTTGAGCGCAATGCTAACATTAAAACAGGCAACGGCATTAAGGTAGCAGGCTTCGACATTGCCATTAAATAATTCTAAAAATTCGAAACAATGAAACAGCTAATTACACTCTTAGCAGCAGCAATCATTTGCTCAACAGCAACGGCACAAAGCGACAGCACAAAAACAAATAAAGATACCATACGTATAGGAGGTATTGTAATTGTAAAGAATGGTAAAAAAGATAAAGGAAAATCGGTGGATGTTACAATGGGCCGCAATTACAGCAAAAAAAAGAATGCTAATGTAAGTACCAACTGGTGGATATTTGATGTAGGGTTTTCTAATTATACCGACAATACCAATTATGCAACTGCCGGTTCTTATTTAATCAACAGGCCGGGGTATCCTGCACTTAATGAAAACGACTTTAAACTTCGTGCAGGTAAAAGCCTCAATGTTAATTTCTGGTTTTTTATGCAACGCCTTAAATTGGGAGATCCGCATCTGTATTTAAAGTATGGCGTTGGTCTGGAGATGAATAACTACCGATATAAATCTGCTGTAAGTTATAAAGAAGGAGGTTATGTACCTTATTCAGCAGGTACACAAACCAATGCGCCATTTATATTCAGAGATTCTGTTTCATTTACTAAAAACAAGCTGGCAGCAGATTATTTAACTGTACCACTGATGCTGAATTTTGTAAGCAATCCCGGAAGCAGAAAAAAAGGAATCAGTTTAAGCGCGGGTGTTAGTGCAGGCTATTTATACAGCCAGCGTAATAAACAAAAAAGTGGCGACCGTGGTAAAGACCGTAACAAAGGTGATTATGACCTGAGTCGTTTTAAATTGAGTTATACAGGTGAATTGGGATTGGGAGGTGTACGTTTTTATGGGTCTTATTCTCCTAAATCTATTTACGATCATAGTCTGGATATGCGTCCTTACACCATTGGCTTCCGTTTCAGTAACTGGTAAACAGCTCTCTCACTCATACCTCCTGCCTGTTGAACCCCGGGTGTAAACAGGCGGAGGATTGGGTTAAACATACAGCCCGTAATTTTACTTAGTGTACGCCTGCATATAAGGTCCGTATTTTTCCACATTGCCTATAATTTGTTAATGTTATTGCTGCCAATAAAATATTTTTACATGGCACAGCGTTTGCATATAAGGATTCAAAATAACAGGCATGAAACTGATTCGGATAAATAGTATTGTAATATTTTTTGGCTTGGCTGTAATATTTTCTTTTACTGCGGATAAAGGGAAAAAGAAAAAATCAGGCGCAAAATCCCACACTACTGTTATAGCTAAAAAGCCTGCAGTTACAGTAGCCGACTCCGTTGAAAATCCCTACTATATCATCATCGATAAAAGCGATTACGAATTAAAAGTATATGATGAAGAAGGCTGGTACGCCACATATCCTATTGTATTTGGAAGTAAAGATTTGAGTGATAAAATGAAAGAAGGAGACAGGCGCACCCCGGATGGCAAGTTTAAAGTAGTATTAAGAAAGATTCATCAAAAATGGGGACCCGAATTATTACTCGATTACCCCAATAACATGAGTATCAAAAAATTTAATGAACGTAAAGCAAAAGGACTGATACCTTATAATGCAAAAATTGGTAATGGTATTGCCATACATGCCACCCGCCCCGATGAAGAATGGACAGTAGATAACTTTTACAACTGGACTGATGGTTGTGTGTCGGTAAAATATACCGAAATGAAAGACCTGTTCAGTTATATACCTGTGGGCACTCCGGTTACTATTCAGCAGTAATTATAAACATTTGAAATTATTTCCCAAAGCTGCAAACGCATTAAGCTGCAATCATGATTAATTTACTCTTCAATAAACAATAGACTACCATCTCCATAGCTTAAAAATCGAAAGTTATTTTCTAAAGCATAGTTGTATACTTTTTTCCAGTCAGATCCAATTGCAGCGGATACTAATAAAAGTAGTGTTGATTGCGGCTGGTGAAAATTAGTAATAAGTGCTTTCGCAATTTTAAAAGTATAGCCCGGGGCAATCAATATTTGTGTATGGGTAAACAGTTGTTGCTGTTTATTTTGCTTCAGCCAATCTATTAAACCGAGCAGCGCTTCTTTAACAGGAATATCAGCTGCAACCAACCGATCATAGACTTCCCATTGCGATAAATGCAATTGTTGTACAGATGGATCCAATACCGTTTTAACCCCCAACCAGTACAAACTTTCTATAGTACGTAATGACGTGGTGCCTACTGCAACAATAGTGTTGGTAAGATTGGTGATAATATTTTCGATGCTGTCAATACTCACGACAATCCATTCTGCATGCATTTCATGCGCTTCCATGCTGGAAGCTTTTACAGGCTTAAATGTTCCTGCACCCACATGCAGGGTTACAAATTCTTTTTTAATATTTTTTTTATCTAACTGGCTAAACACAGTATCTGAAAAATGCAGGCCTGCGGTTGGCGCTGCCACCGAACCATCATGCAGGGCATAAATGGTTTGATAACGAGTGTTGTCTTCGTCAGCTGTTTTTCTTTTGATATAGGGTGGTAATGGAATATTTCCTGCCTGATCTATGATTTCAGCAAATGAAATATTTCCTGTCCAGCTTAATTCCACCACATAGGCATCTGTAATTTTTTCAACCAGTACTGCTTCAAGTTCCAGTCCTGCAGCGGACAATTCTTTTTTTAAAACAGCTTCTTTCCATTTGGCCACACCGCCAATAAAACATTTCCATTTGCAGGACCGTGTGGCGGTAAGTGTGGATGTATAATCTGCCTGATAGGGTTCCAGTAAAAATATTTCTATTACAGCACCGGTGGATTTGGCAAACAGTATCCGGGCTTTAATTACTTTGGTATTGTTAAATATCAGCAGGCTGTTTTGCGGCAGGTGGTCATGAATGTTTTGATAAATATCTTCTTTTATCAACCCTTCTTTATATACCAATAGTTTTGAAGCATCCCTTTGAGCAAGCGGATGCAGAGCAATTTTATCATCAGGCAACTGATAGGTAAAATCTGATATAGAAATATTTCTGGGATTCATAGCCTCACCCCAACCCCTCTCCCAAAGAGAGGGAACTCGTATGGGTATTTTTAATTTTGATATTTATTCTTGTAATTCAAGCTACTGAGCTAAAAAACTATTTACTTCAGCGAGCCATTTGGCATTTTCTTTTTTGCAAATATTTTCATGTCCGCATTCATCATACACTACAAATTTTTTAACTGGGCTCGCCAGATTGGCAAACAATTCATCTTCCTCTTGTTTACTTACCCGGTTATCTTTTTTGCCCCATTGCAACAGTGCCGGACAGTTAATTTGTTTAGCATATTCAACGGGCTGCATATTAAAAGCCCAAAAGCCATGTTCTATACCACCCCAAAATGTTAGTAAGCTGGAAATGGGCTGTGCCGGTAATCCCATCATACGCATTCTGCCTTTTACAGCATCTTCAATAGTGCCAAAAGGCATTTCTAAAATTACTTTATTCGGTTGAATTGATTGGTAATCGGCTATTGCTTTTGTTATAGTGGATGCACCCAGTGAAACACCCCACAATACGATATTTTTTTCGCCCTGATTTTTCACAAAATCATAAGCCAGTTTTACATCTTCACTTTCTTCATATCCAATAGTACAGGTATTGCCACCGCTGCTGCCATGCGCCCTAAAATCTAACTGAAAAGTATTATACCCCATTTTTCTGAATGCTTCCGCAGGGGCATTGATTCCGGTTTTAGTACCACCATGTCCGTGAAATAAACATACGGTACCTTTTGCGCTGTCAACCGGAATATACCATCCTTCTAATCTGATCCCGTCTTTTGTTTTTAAAATTACAGTTTGATAACCCGAATCAGGTGCAGCATTTGTTTGTTTCTCAGCATTAAAACCTAATAGCAATTGTTTTATTGAAGGTTTGTTTTTATTGGGTTTATTTAGCCCCAGTTCACCAGTATTATAAAAGTGAGTAAACTTATATGCATGAAAAGCCACTATGATATTCAGCAATAAAAAAAGCACAATAACTGTGCGCAGCAGGTACTTGAAAAATTTCCGCATAAAATTATTTTGACAAAAATAATGGCTTTGTTTATGTAAACCTTAAATAAATAGCATCCGTAAAGTATACCTAAACTAATTATATGATAAAATATATCGTTGTGGCCCTGTGTTTTTTTGTTGTTGCAGCAAGGGCACAAAACAGTACCGCATCCAATTTAATAGAAGGCGGAAAAACACTGGTGGAACTGGTTCGGGTATTTAAAACGCCTAAAAATAATGTAACCAGTACTTCAATACAGAATCCGGGTAAAATAGATAGTTGTGCTATAAAGAATATCAGCGATTGCTGTTTTAAAAACAGTACTGCAAAAAGTGTATATATCAGCCTGTATAAAAGGAATGGCGCAACATATGAAGCCATTCCTTTAACAATAAAAGTTTTATCAAAATCACAGGAATGCTGGTACGAACTTCGGGCAGGTATTTATAAATTTAAAATAGAAATAGATGGAGAGGATGATAAAAAAATCACCTTCAGAGAAGGTGAAATGAAATTAGGTGCTTGTGAAAATGCAGTAAAAGATATTAAATCAGAATAATGTTTTTATAATGCACTATAATTTTCCAATACCTTCTTTAATATTTATCTGGGTATCCATTGCAATATCTTTTATCAGTTCTTTGGTATGTTTTGCATTGGGCCATTCAATTTCTATCTCTTCAATGGCAGTTGCTTTGCCAATACCGGCTTCCACCCTTAGTGTTTGCGATCCAAAACTGGCTCCGGTACAAACCGTATGATAAAAATTCTGGCTACTACCATCCTGCATTTTTACTTTTATTCTTACTCTGGCTCCAATGGCTCCACGGTTTGCAGTTACGCCCTCTAATTTTAATTTTATCCAGTGGTTGCCATTTACAGTACTGTTTTCAAAAAAAACATTTTTAAAGCGGTCACCCTCTACTGCACCGCCTATAACTTCATAAATATCCTGATCGCCATCATTATCAATATCTGCAAATGTAACTGCATGCCCTTTTTGAATATGTGCCGTATTGGTAACATAACTGATGTCTTCAAATTTTTTACCATCAATATTATGATAGAGTCTGTTAGGAATAATACTTTGATATTCGGGCGCACCGGTGCCTAAATAAAAATCGGGCCAACCATCATTATCAATATCACCAAAGCTGCAGCCCATGGCATAACTCACATGATTTACACCATAAGCTTCTGTAACATCTGTAAAAGTATTATTGCCATTATTATGATAGAGGTGTGGCAAATCGCCTAATGCAGGCAGGCCCAGCATATCTCTGGCTACATCCTGCGCTACTTTGGTAAACTGGCGGGTATCATATCCCGATACATACAAATCTAAATAACCATCATTGTCATAATCAAAAAACCAGGTAGGAAAACTGTAGATTGGTAACTCCACACCGGCAGATTTACTAATGTCTTCAAAAACTCTTTCGCCGGGAATTTTACCTGCTTTGTTCAGCCATAGTTTATTGGGTGCACCCAATGCAGAAAGATACAGGTCGGGAAATCCATCGTTATTGATATCACCCCATACACAACCTTTTGCAAAAGTGGTGATATTCAGTTTATATTTGGCAGCTTCATCTTTAAACTTTCCCTTATGATTGATGAACAACTGACAGGGATAATTTTCATGTGCAACAAAAAGATCTATCCAGCCATCATTATTAAAATCGCCCCAGGCTGCAGTTTGAGTGGGAGCAGGTGAAAACATACCTGATTCAAAAGTGACATCTTCAAAAGTATTATTGCCATTATTCTTTATCAGTGATAATGGAAATTTTGCATTCTTGCCCCACCATCCGCCACGAAGGATCACAAAATCCTGAAAGCCATCATTATTAAAATCAGCATGTGCCATATTTAATCCGCCTGTTATACCTACCAGTCCTGCAGTGGTAGTTTCTGTTTTAAACGTACCATCTTTCATCTGGTGCATATAGCGTACCTGATCACTCAGTCCATATGAAGTAGCCATAATATCAAGCAACCCATCATTGTCAAGATCTTCCACCACACAGCCTCCGGATATGCCGTTCATATCTACATTTTTTTTACCTGCCACATCTTTTAAAACAATATTGCTGTTATTACTTTGTGTAAATACGCCCGACTCAATCAACCAGCGTTCTGGTACTTCTGCGGGATATTTCCCCAGCGTCATGTAGGCTATATTCAGCAGGTATCTTGATTGATAATCGTCGGGATATTTTGCAAGAATAGCTTTGTATAGTGCAATAGCATGCTCGGAGCCGGAAGGTAATGTATGGATGCCATTGCCTTGTATAGGTATGATACAACTCTGCGGATTATGATTAGCCGCACAGTTTTCCAGCTCACCTTTACGCATGTAACTGATGGCCAGCTGGTCAATAAATATTTTATATTCAGGAGGAAAATTCTCAGGCGTTATTTTCATTGCTGCCATAATCTGATTCAATACATTGATGGCTTCCTCTGTATTGCCGGCGTTTAGCATTTCTACACTATACTGAAAATAATAGTTGAGCCTTTGATTGGGGTCTTTTTCTGTTTCCAGTTTCTTCTTGAATCTTTCGGCACGTAAACTGTTCATTACGTAAAAGTCTTCAGGATTAGCAAACTTATTGATACTGTCCAGTACTTTAACCATTTTTAATGTACCCCTGGTTTGTGGTACGGCTGATACCAGCTTTACGCCATCAGGCTCGCAGCAACTTTTCATTTGCGCAAATAAAGAAAAAGGATGAGCAGAATTAATAAGCAATACTGCAGCGTAAACAAAAAAAATGCGTTTCATACTTTAACATTTATAGCAACTATAAAGTTAAAGTATGAAACGCAGCAAATAAAAAAGGATTATAACTTACCGTTCTTTATCTCTTCCACAATACCCGGATCAAGCAAAGTGCTGGTATCGCCCAGATTGGCTGTTTCTCCCTCCGCTATCTTTCTTAAAATTCTGCGCATAATCTTTCCACTTCGGGTTTTTGGCAAGCCGCTTACAAACTGAATTTTATCAGGTTTGGCAATAGGGCCAATGATTTTGGAAACCGTAAGGTTGATATCCTGACGGGTTAAATTCTCTTCATCATGATGGCCGTTATAAATTACATATGCATAAATGCCCTGTCCTTTAATGTCATGCGGATAACCTACAACGGCACTTTCCACAACACCCGAGTGCATGTTAATGGCATTCTCCACTTCGGCTGTGCCTATACGGTGGCCGCTTATATTTAATACATCATCTACACGGCCGGTAATACGATAATTACCTGCAGCATCTTTTAATGCCCCATCTCCGGTGAAATATAATCCGGGGTAAGTGGCAAAATAATTGGTGCGGCAGCGTTCGTGATCGCCGTAAGTGGTTCTTAATATACCCGGCCATGGGGCTTTAATACAAAGATTGCCTTTGAATATGCCGTGCTCATCTGCTTCAGTAATTTCTTTTCC
>JBAXET010000118.1:0-9300 GCA_037140275.1 Ferruginibacter sp.
ATTCACTATTCACCATTCACTATTCACCATTCACTATTCACCATTCACCATTCACCACTCACTAATTATACTCATATTCAATAGAGCCCAGTAATCTCTTTTCTTTAGAAAAACATTTTTCCTTTACCCTCAGTCCGTTTTCGTAAGTGTATTTCCAGATGAAATAATTGCTGCTGCCATCTTCTATACTCGTCATCTGAGTAATTAACCCGCCATAGTTATATTCAAAAATATAATCGGGCAACATTTTCTGACTCTGTGTGTTTAATCGAACCACATCGGTAATTCTTTTTTTACTGTCGTAGTAATAATAGTAGGCATCGCCGGTTGTAGTATTTTTTTCAATACCTACATTGTTATTCTCATCGGTAGAAAAAACAAACAAGGTACTGTCGGTATTGTTTTTCACTTTAATCATTTTTACCGGTACCCCTTTGTCATTGTATTCGTAATAATGAGCTTCGGTAATTTCATTCTGAAAATCATCATCACTTGAACGTAGAGATGAAGCTATGCTTTGAATCTGACCGTCTGCCGTATAAGTAAAAACCGAAGTGCTGGATGAGATATTGGAACTGTCTACAGTTTGTAACAGCTGCCCTTTAGAATTAAAGCTTGCGGTAAAGGAAGAGATGCCGGTGATATCGGACCTCGACATGGTTTCGGCAGAGCTGTAATTTCTGCTGATTTTTTTTTCGCAAAAGAATCCTTCGCTGGGGCTGCCATCACTTTCAAAGCTTTTTAAGCTAACGCTTCTTACTTTTTGTTCTTTCATACGGGCCATTTCGGCAACCAGGTCTTTTTTGGTCAGAATATCTTTATAGTAATATTGTGCATGACCTGCAATGCCTGCACCTAATATAAGGGTAATAATTAAAAGGGGTTTTGTCATTTTCGGGTTTTCTTTACGTAAAAGTAAACTATCTTTTATTAACTTAAATTATACCATACTGGTACATGCAGTTAAACTTTATTATTTTTAACAAAATTATTGACGTTTGAGCCATTTAAAAGAAAGGGATGAAACCAATTGCCTGAATTGTAATGCACAGGTGCATGGCAAGTATTGCCATATCTGCGGGCAGGAGAATGTTGAGCCCAAAGAAACGGCCTGGCACCTGGTTTCGCATTTTTTTCAGGACATTACCCATTTCGATGGTAAGTTCTTCAGTTCTATAAAATGGCTAGTTACCCGCCCCGGATTTTTAAGCCGGGAATATATGTTAGGCCGCAGGGCCAGCTATCTTAATCCGATACGGATGTATGTATTTGCATCGGCATTGTTCTTTTTGATATTCTTTTCTTTTTATCATTTTGACGCTAAAAAAACAATTAATACCACCGTAAATAATGTGCCGGTATCTGAAATGATAAAAATGGATACTGCTACATACAGAAAGTTTGTGGACGAACTGGTTAAAAACGATTCCACGTTAGCCTTTGCTTATGATAAGGGCAGGTATTTACAATATCTGGATTCGATGATAATTGGTAAGGGCGGGTTTCATTTTACCCCGTCAAAATATACCACCAAAGCGGCCTACGACAGCGCCTTGAAAAATGGCAAGGGCGATGGATGGTTGGCCAGGGCACTGGTGTATAAGCAAATTGAGATCAATGAAAAATACAAGAACGATGGCAAGGCGGTAATTTCAGCCCTGGGCAATATATTCATTCATTCAATTCCTCAGATATTATTTGTTTCCCTGCCTTTATTTGCTTTGTTGCTGAAAATTCTCTACTTCAGAAAAAAAGAGTTTTACTATGTTAACCATGCCATATTCACCATACACCTTTTTGTATTTGTGTTTATCGCATTGCTGATTGTATTTGGAATTAACAAAATTGAAGCTGCCACCCACTGGGGTTGGCTGGGGTATCTGTCGGGCTTTATGACCCTGTTTATTTTTATTTATAATTATAAGGCCATGCGTGTTTTTTATCAACAGGGCAGATGGAAAACAGTATTGAAATTTTCATTACTCCATTTTACGAACTTGTTTATAGTAATGATACTGTTTGTGATATTCATTTTTTTATCCCTGTTCAAAATTTAACCGTACATGAACAATAACGAGACCGCTTTTTTAAGACTGGTGAATATTATGGATGACCTAAGGGAAAAATGCCCCTGGGATAAAAAACAAACCATACATACGCTTCGGCAGCTAACCATTGAAGAAACCTACGAACTGGCCGACGCCATTACCGACAGCGACTGGAAGGGCATTAAAGAAGAACTGGGTGACATGCTGCTGCATATTGTTTTTTATGCAAAAATAGGAGCAGAACAAAATCAGTTTAGTCTGGATGAAGTGATCAACGGCGTTTGCGAAAAACTCATCTTCCGCCATCCACATATTTACAGTGATACTAAAGTTGCCGATGATGAAGAAGTTAAAAAAAACTGGGAGAAGCTGAAATTAAAAGAGGGCAAAACTTCTGTGCTGGGAGGTGTTCCTAAATCCCTGCCTGCCACAGTAAAAGCAATGCGCCTGCAGGAAAAAGCCAAACAGGTAGGGTTTGAATGGGAAAATAAGGACCATGTTTGGGAAAAAGTGGAAGAAGAGATCGGTGAACTGAAAACCGCTATCAGTAATTTACAACAGGCAGAAAATAAAGATATTCCTTTAAAAGCCGCACTGCAACAGGATGTGGAAGACGAAATGGGAGATGTTTTTTTCTCTTTAATAAATTTTGCAAGGTTTTTGCAGGTAGATGCTGAAAATGCCCTGGAGCGCACCAACAAAAAATTTATAGACCGTTTTACAAAGATGGAAACCGAGGCTTTAAAAGAAGGGAAAAATTTACATGACCTGAATTTAGAAGAAATGGATGCCATCTGGAACCGGGTAAAAAAAGAAAACAGATAACCAATACTTGCAAAACAAAAACACTTTTTTACGTTTTATATATAAGAACAGTTACCTGCTGGTGATAGCCGCATGGCTGATCACTATTTCTTTTATTATTGATAATTACTGGGCCGATAACTCTTCTTTAAAGGCTGTTCAAAAAAATATAGAATCCTATATTCATAAACAGGAAAAGGATTTTAGTGTACTCAGTTCCGATACTGGTTTATTAAACCAACTCATCAGTAAAAAATATGATGAATCCGATTTAAATACACTTTCAGGAAAAAAATATTACCTCTACCTGTACCAGCCAAACGAAATGGGAGAACTGTATCCTGTATTCTGGAGTACTCAGGCTGTAATGCCAACGGCAAATTTGCTGCAGCAGGCTGAAAGTACCGGTTTTGCGCTGCTGGCCAATGGATATTATGCCTGGAAAAAAATCAATTATAGGGCAGCAACAGTAGTGGCATTGATTCCTGTAAAATGGAATTATGTTATCACCAACGAATACCTGAAAAATAATTTTGTTATTGGTAATGGTATTGAAAATAATTATGACATCTCGCTGGAAACTGCAGGAGCTTCTGTTAAAAGTATTCATGGATCATCACTCTTCTACCTAATAAAAAAGCCGGGCACTGTAATTCCTAAAAATAATGCGGTTTCCGTTTTGCTGCGCATTATAGCCATCATTTTTATTTTGCTGTTCCTGCATTTTTGTGCTTTAAATATTTCCATGAAACATCGTTTATGGAAAGCGGCATTATTTTTAATTACAATTGTTGCAGTATTAAGGGTACTGAGTTATTATTTTCCTGTGCCGCTTAATTTCAGGCAGTTTGAATTATTTGATCCAGCTATTTACGGGTCCAGCGCAGTCCTCCGTTCATTGGGTGATCTGCTTATTAATGCAATTTTATTTGTATGGCTGATCTTGTTTCTCCGGCAGCAATTGCAGGAAAAAAAATACCGGGTAGATCAGAAAATGAATGCTTTTAAATGGCCTCTGCTGATTGTTGCAGCCATTGTTTTTCTGTTTGCAACATTTGTTTGTGGTCATACCATACGCAGTATGGTGGCCGATTCGCAAATATCCTTTGATGTAATCAATTTCTTTACGCTGAATATTTACAGCATCATTGGATTTGTAGTGTTGTGTTGTATTGCCATTGGCTACTTCCTGCTGTCACAAATACTGTTATTCCTGCTCAAACAACTTTTTCCTAAAAATATCATTCCGCTTTTTGGTGTGGTGGCGGTGGCCGGACTTGTTTTACTTACCATCGGGTTTAATATCGGCAGCGTAAGTTTTTATTTGTACCTGCTGATATGGCTGCTGGTATTCCTGTTTTTTCAGAGCAATGTTTATTTTGCACCTCCGGCAAACGGCATTTCTTCTTCTAAATTTGTTTTTTGGTTATTCTTTTTCTCCTTTTCCATAACAATGGTAATTGTGCAGGAAAACAATGTAAAGGAATTGCGTAACCGAAAGCATTATGCCGAAACACTGTCTACCAAAGCCGATCCCACCAGCGAAACCCTGATGAACACATTGCTCACCGATTTCAGGAGTGAAACACTGGCAGCTAATTTTGAAAAATTCAGGAACGATTCCACCAATCAGTTGTATAAAGACAGTCTGGTAAATGGCAATTTCTCCGGCTATACCAATAAATATGAAACCAAAGTATTTTCATTTGATCAAAATGAAAAGTCGCTGTTCAACCGCGACTCCACCACTTTTAATGCACTTAATACTATTTTAAATACACAGGGCCGTCCTACAGGTATTGCTGATCTGTATTATTATGATGAATCTTACGATCGCTTCAGTTATATCAGCAAAAAGAACATAGTGGATACCGGTGGTATCACTTTAGGTTATGTATTTATTCTGGCGCATCCAAAAAAATACAAATCAGATGCTTTGCCACCTGAACTGTTTTCCCGCGGTAATGAAAATGCTATTGAAAACTCATCGGTATATGCATTTGCCATTTACAATAAACTGCAGTTGGTAAACAGTCATAATGATTATGCATTTGCCACACGCATCACCCGGCAGCAGGTACCCAAAGAAGAGTTTGATTTAATTACTAAAAATGACTTTGATGAATTGTGGTATAAGGCTGGTCCCGATAATGTGGTGATCATTGCCAAGCAGGATAATTATTTAATTGAGTCTATCACACTATTCTCTTATCTGTTTTGTGCTTTTCTGTTAGTGACTATCGTTTTTTGGGTGATCAATGTTTTTATAAGAGCAAGGTTGAATAAAGTGAATTTAAAAACCTCCTTACAACTCAGTATCCGTAACCAGATTCACGGCACTATTATATTCATCAGCTTTCTTTCATTTGTAGTGATTGGTATTGCCACTATTTTATTTTTTATACGCCGGTACGAAAATAATAACCGGGAGCGCCTCAGCCGTACCATTCATGTAATGGAAAATGAAGTACGCAATTCTTTGTCAGAATTATCGGTATTTGATGATGTGGTAAAAATTTATGACGACGGATTTAAACAGGAACTGGAGAAAACAATTATTAAAATATCGGAGATACATGCAGCAGATATTAATCTGTATGATCTAGAAGGGAATCTGAGGGTATCGTCATTACCATTGCCTTATAATAAAGGTATTGTAAGTACCAAAATGGATCCGGTAGCCTATTATCATTTAAACAAGCAAAAAGAGGTACAGTATTTTAAAGAAGAACATATTGGCGGATTAAAATTTGTAAGTAATTATGTGCCGGTAATAGATGAAAACGGAAGAGAATATGCTTATCTCAACATTCCTTATTTTACTTCGCAGAGCAAATTAAAATTAGAGATCGCGAATTTTTTGGTGACCATCATCAACCTGAATGCCTTCATCTTTTTAATTGCAGGTATTGTGGCATTGTTTATTACCAACAGAATCACCCGATCTTTTTCTTTCATCAGCAATAAAATGAAAGAAGTAAATCTGGGGCAGAAGAATGCAGCCATCGACTGGAAACGTAATGATGAAATTGGAGAGCTGGTAAGTGAATACAATAAGATGGTAAGTAAGCTGGATGATAGTGCTACCGCTTTGGCTAAAAGTGAAAGGGAAGGTGCATGGCGGGAAATGGCAAGGCAGGTGGCGCATGAAATTAAAAATCCGCTTACCCCCATGAAACTGAGTTTGCAATACCTGCAAAAAGCCATCAGTAATGATGCGGGAAATGTAAGAGAATTAACGGCGAATGTGGCACAAACATTAGTGGAACAAATCAATCACCTTAATCAAATAGCAGGAGAGTTCAGCCAATTTGCCAATATTGGAAATCCGCATACGGAAGTGTTCGATCTGCACGAAGTATTGTATCTGCTTACCCAATTGTACCGCATGGACAGCCGGGTACATTTAGATTGTACCCCATTGCCGCAACAGGTATGGATTGATGCCGACCGCACGCATATCAACAGGCTGTTCACCAATTTAATTCAGAATGCCATACAGGCAGTACCGGAAAATGAAATTGCCCAAATTTCAATTGAAGAAGAACTGCAGCAGCACATTATTTTAGTAAAAGTTACCGATAACGGGCAGGGGATACCCGAAGACATGCGTTCTAAAATATTCACGCCTAATTTTACCACTAAAACATCGGGTACCGGTTTGGGACTGGCCATGTGCAAAGGCATTGTTGAACAGGCACATGGCCGTATCTGGTTTGAGACAACTGCAGGAAAGGGAACTACATTTTTTGTGGAGTTACCGCTTACAGGAGTTTAAAATAAATCAGACAATAGTCAGATACACAAATCAAACAGCAATCACTTCAATAGTGGCTCCTATACCTCTTTCGGTGATGGCATCGCATTGGGGTTTCAATGTGTCGTAACTGCCTTCTTTAACAGCATATTTGCCTTTGGAGTGAATGATCATCGAGCATTGTTCGGCCTGCTCTTCAGAATGGCCGCATACTTCTATCAGGGTTTCAATTACCCATTCAAATGAGTTGACCTCATCGTTCCAAACAATAAGGGAACAGGATTTATCAGATGTGGTGAGTACATCTGTATCTTCCCATTGCTGGGTATTGGTATTTGGTTGTGCGGCCATGTGGTAATGCAAAAATAATATCATTTTATTAAACTTGACCCGCTGTGCAACAATTAGGGCACAATAATTGTCTTGTTAAAGGAGTTTTACAAGTATATTATTATTTATAATGCGGCTTACCAAACGTAAAAAAAACGGAAATGAACTACCTGCAAAGCAGCAGGCACTGGTATTGCCCTTACATACTCCTACCCGAAGTATTGATTTTTTGATTGATCTGATCAAAAAAATCCGTCCGGATAATCCCCGCAATATAGCTGAAGCAGAACTGAAATTTAAAGCCCTTTTGTATCAGGTGAGCCAGGAGCGTACTTCTTTATTTGCCCTGCGTAAAGCCTTACTCAGCCAGTTTTTAAAAACCAATATTGTTACAGCGCTTACCGAAAGCGGTATTGTAAGCAGCAGAGGGTTTGTGCAGGAATTGCAAAGTAAACTCAAGCATAAGTTGTTGCCGGCTTTACAAAGTCCGGATGATTTTTTATATGTGATCAATAAAATATTTTATAAAAAAACAGATCATATTTGGGTAGAGGGAATTGACCCGCAATTGTGGCATCAGTTTTTTGAAATACTGGGTATACAGATCAATTTAACAGAGCCGGCATTAATTAAACAATTACAGCAATCATTACAGGTAATGAGCTACCGCATTACCACACTGGGTCTGGAAAAAGAGATGACGCATCGCTACGAAAATTTTGACGATGCCATCTATCCTTTTTTAGAACAGAACAGATTAGTAAATGAATATATCAGGCAAAGTGAAACGGGCAGTGTGGCAGAAAATCAACGGATTTTACTGGATACCATTAGTGAATCTTTACATAATTGCAATCAAAGTATTCAATGGATAAAGGACCAGCGTAAAACTTATGGTACCAGTCTGGCACAAACTTATATTCTTACACGACTGCAACAGCAGATTAACAGGCTCTTCATCATATTAGATGTGCTGGACAGTGATAACAGTTTTAATACCGAACGTTTTGCCGAATATTTTAAAACTGTGGTAAGAAATGAGAACAGAAAAAATTCAGTAAAAGAATTTTTGAGTGAGAATACAGGTTATCTGGCCTATCAGATTGCCGAGCATGGCGGACGTACCGGGGAACGTTATATCACCACTACAAGAAAGGAATTTTGGAAAATGTTTTGGAGTGCAGCGGGTGGAGGTATCATCATTTCTTTTATTGGGATAATAAAAAATTTATTGAGTGCCATGAAGCTGGCACCTTTCTGGCAGGGCTTTTTATACAGTACCAACTATTCGCTGGGCTTTATTTTAATTCAGGATACGGGCTCCACACTGGCCACTAAACAGCCCGCCTACACGGCAAATAATGTAGCCAGTTCTTTTGATGTTAAAAAAGTAGGGGATAGTCCTGACCTGCGTAATTTGGCCATCACCATTGCAAGGGTATGCCGTACACAGCTGGCATCTTTTGCGGGTAATTTAATGGTGGTATTTCCACTGACCTATATTTTGGCGATGTTGTTTTTTCAGATCACGGGTACTAAAATTGCCAGTGGCGAAACAGCACATCAGTTACTGGTATCGCAACAGCCTTTTCACAGTCTGGCATTATTGTATGCTTGCTTTACCGGCTTCTTTTTATTTGCCAGCGGTTTAATTGCGGGCTATGTAGAGAATTATGTGGTGTATGGGAAAGTGGGAGAGCGCTTGCGCAGTTTATCTTCTTTTAAATTCACGTTCAGCGAAAAGCGCCGGTTTAAGATCATACATTATATAGAAAATAATCTGGGTGCCCTCATCGGTAATATTGCGCTGGGTTTCTTTTTGGGCATGGCCGGTTTTTTTGGAAAGATATTCGGGATTCCTTTTGATATCCGTCACATTACAATTTCTGCTGCCAATACTGCCATTGGCTTTTTTGGGATGGACAATGCCATTTCTACCCGTGAGCTTTGGTATACATTGATTGGCGTATTCAGTATCGGATTTTTAAATTTTGCAGTCAGCTTCGGACTGGCGTTTTATGTAGCAGTAAAAAGCAGGGGTATTCATTTAAGAGATTATCCTGAATTTATGGGCATTTTAGGCAGTTACCTGAAACGCTATCCCCGTGATTTTGTAAAAGCACCATCCAATCGTACTGCGGAACAGCTGTCTTAAAAAATATTCTGAATGCCTTAAAATACAAAACCCCACATTGCTGTGAGGTTTTTGTGGGAGTTGACGGGGTCGAACCGCCGACCCTCTGCTTGTAAGGCAGATGCTCTAAACCAACTGAGCTAAACTCCCTATTAAAATTTTTTATTTCCGCCGACCACTCCCGACTCTAAGTCGGGATGCTCTAAACCAACTGAGCTAAACTCCCT
>JBAXET010000119.1:0-8983 GCA_037140275.1 Ferruginibacter sp.
TACCTGCAGCAAACTGAGTAACACCCACCATTGGAGTTACAGCACCAAAGCTGTTATAAAAATCACTGATAGTAGAGAAACCGTTCCATCCTGCATTAGGGTTGGTGCTGGTTTCCTGGTTGTAGTGAAGGGTTCTGCACCATAGAGACTGAGGACCACTGTTATTTGCACTTACACCGGAGTTATTGATATAAGTAAAAATATTTTCAGTAGATGAGCTGTTATTTGCATCAAAGTTTTTGAAATACTCAGTCATATAAGTATAACGGCCGCTACTGATGATGGTATTACCCAAAGTGATTACCTGTTGCATATCAACATCAGCAAAAGTTGGAGCAGCTCTGTTTAACCATGCACCTCTGTTAATGTAGCATTTCATTAATAAAGTTCTGCATGCATCCTGTGTTGCTTTACCCGGACTAACGATATTAGGTAAATCAGGCAGAGAAGTGGTTAATTCATCAATGATGAACTGAGCACCAGCTGCACCGGATTTAACATCAGGAGCATTCAATAAATCATCACCAGGATTTCTTACAGGATATTGTCCGTATAAGTCCATCAGAAAATATAAAGATAATGCTCTTAAAAACTTAGCTTCTGCAGCCTGCTGTTTTGAAGGACTAAAGCCCAACACATTGGTTGCATCAAAGTTGATTTTGTTTAAACTGTTGAACACGTTTAATACATACGAATGGTCTGCATTCCAGGTATGATCGTGTAACACACGCCATACACCGTTATCATCCCAGTCACCACCCCTAGTAGGAACCAGGGCTTCGTCTGTTGTGTTTTCTTGCAGACAGAATAATAAATCCTGTGCGGTGAAAGTGCCACCTAAATCTGAATAGGCACCGTTCAGTAATAACCCAACCCCGCCAGAACCCAATGCACCAGATACCTGGTCATTGGTTAAGGTGCCGGTTAAGCTTTGGTCTAATTTGGTACACCCAATCATTGTTACAAACATGAGGGGAAGTACTTTAATATATTTTTTCATAAATGTTTTTTTATGTTTAATTACTATAAAGAAAATTTAAATCCGAAAGTCATGGTTCTTGCAGTTGGATATGGTATATATTCAATTGACCTTGATGGATAAGCACCCTGTGCTTTATCGATATTTACTTCCGGATCAAATCCTGAGAATTTAGTAATAACAAACAGGTTGCTTGCATTAACAAATGCATTTAAACCTTTGATATACTTACCTGCATTTCCAACATTGTAATTGAAAGAGATATTCCTCAATTTGAAGAAATTGCCTTTTTCAAGGAACCTTGTAGATGCACCTACAGGACTGGTTAATTTTTCATTAGAGTTGTAAGCATTCTTATCAATATTTCTGCCATTACTTATACCAGCAATATTTGTTACACTGGTAGCAGTATTATTATAAATTAAGAATCCAGCAGCTCCACCACCATTGATTACCATAGTAGCTTTACCATATTTTAAAGTAGTACTAATACCATAAATTGAGGTAGGGTTTGGATTACCTGCAATAGCAGGATTAGCACCTATAATCTGATTACCACCTGCATCAAAACCTCCAAAAGATTTTAAGTAGTAAGCATCAACAGTTTGGTTATTGGTTATAATCTGTCCTAAAGTACCAGATACACCCTGACCATTGATCTGCCCTGTTAATATTTTAATATCCTGACCATTGCTGGTAAAGTTTTTCAAAATATTTTTATTGTGGGCATAATTGAAACTTACATCCCATGTAAGTTTAGAATTATTTACAATTGTAGCACCCACCATAAATTCCACACCTGTATTCATCAGGTTAGCAGGAAGATTTACATAAGTATTTGCTGGTGGTGCAGGCTGAATTGGAGAACTTTGATAAATGATATCGGTAGTATTTTTATTGTAGAAATCTACGCTACCATATATCTTATTATTAGAGCTGCTAGCATCTAACCCAATATTGAATGATTTTGTTTGCTCCCATTTCAAGTTAGGGTTTTTAACCACTGTTTGACTGAAGGTATTGTAAGAAGAGAAAGCAAATTGTTCTGTTGCAGCACCTGAAGGGAATTCCTGATTACCGGTGATACCCCATGAAGCCCTTAAAGCTACATTAGAGAAAACATTGCTGTTTTTCATGAAGTCTTCGTTGCTAATGGCCCATCTTGCAGATACTGAAGGGAAATAACCATATCTGTTGTTAGAACCAAACTTACTTGAACCATCGGCTCTTAAAGTAGCACTAACCAGATATTTATCTAAGTAATTAAACCCAACCCTTGCAAAATATGATTGCAGTTCCACTGTAGGATCTACATATACTGAAGGCAAATTTTGAGTATTCCCATCATTTAACATTGAAGTGTAAGGAATATTTATCCTTGTAGCTTGTGTTAAATTGGTATTGAATCCTGTTGCAGAAAAAGAATTATTAGAAAAATTAGATTTCCAATATTCAAAACCAGCAACCGCATCTAAATGCAATGATTTAGTAAGTTCTTTTTTATAAGAAAGTGTATGAGTTATAGTTTGAGAGCTTAACTTTTGACCTGAAATTGCGCCATACCCTAAGCCAGATAAACCTGCATAACCTTGTAAAAATCCATAAATATTTGTATTTCTGTCACCCACACTATTATTAACAGAGAATAATAATTTATATTCAATATCGTCAGTAAATTTATATGCAGCACTTACATTCGCCAGAATGGTATTTACTTTTGCAACATCATCATAACCATCTAATAATGCTAATGGGTTTCCAGAACCGTTTGTAGGATAAACCCAGTTACCTGTGGCATCTTTAAAATTAGTAGTTGGATTCCATTGTAAAGCAGAGCTAATAATATTACCCTGGCTACCTGCAGTATTAGAAACTCCAATTATATTTTCATTTGTATGACCTGCAGTTAAATTAAAACCTAAAGTCAGTTTTTTATCTAAAAATTTATACTGACCGGCAAAGTTTCCGATGTATTTATCTAAAGTAGAATTTTTAAACGCACCATTTAATCTTGAACCTAAGAAAGAAGCTCTGAATTTACCGTTGTCGTTTCCGCCACTTAAAGCCATGCTGTAAGTCTGAGACAATTTGTTATTCATTAATGATTTAAAAGGATCAACACTGGCACCGTTGTTACCGCTTGATAAACCATATTTAGACAACGCTTGTTTGTATTCTGACGCATCTAAAACACTGTATTTTTTCATCAAACCTGCGTTCAGTCCCCAGGTAGTACCAAATTCAATTTTAGATGCACCTGAGTTACCGGTTTTGGTGGTAATTACAATTACACCATTAGCACCACGAGAACCATAAATAGCAGCAGAAGATGCATCTTTCAATACATCAATGCTTTGGATGTCGTTTGGATTGATAAAAGTTAAAGGGTTACCATCCGGAGAAGATCCAAATGTTCCTGTACCCGGATTTGGTCTTGCTGACCTTCCGTCTAAAGGAACTCCGTCAACAACATACAATGGGTTACCACCTGAACGGATAGAGTTATTACCCCTGATCCTTACAGTAGTAGCTGCACCAGGCTGACCAGAAGTGTTGGTTACTTCCAAACCGGCTACTTTATTCTGCAGTAACTGATCGGGAGAAGTGATTACACCCTGATTAAAATCCTTTGCCTGAATAGAACTAACCGCACCGGTTAAATCTTTTTTACGCGCTGTACCATAACCAATTACAACAACTTCGTTCATGTTACTAACCGAAGTTTGCATAATAACGTTCATGGAACCAGTACCCGAAATTTTTACCGATTGGCTGGTGAAGCCTGTACCTGTAAAAACAAGTGTAGAACCAGAGGCAACACCAGTTAGGGTATAAACACCCAATGCATTGGTAGAAGTACCCTTGGTTGTACCTTTTACAGTTACGGAAATACCTGAGGCAGGCTCTCCTTTAGAATCGGTTACAGTGCCCGTAACTGTTTGGGCCGAAGCGAAGGCTGTAAACCCGATTACTGCAAGCATAAGCATGGCAGCTTTTCTCATAATAGCAAGAAGCATAATCTTTGGTTTTTGGAATTAATAATAAATGACGACAACGATGAAAATCACATTCCTATAGTATCTGTTATTTGCATATAACATGTAAAAGAGTAGCAGCAAACAATCAAAAGTTAATAAAAATGTAGACTCTCTAAAATAAAAATACATTTAATTATGTAGTAAATACACGACAAATCAATAATTTCGCTGCAAACGTTTGCGAGATTGTTTGCGAAAACGGTTGCTGTGTAAATATTTTCTTTTCTAATTTACTGCTATATGAATAATACCACTTTAAAGAAAATTTCGGAGATACTCGGACTAAGTATCTCTACTATTTCGAGAGCCTTAAAAGATCATCCGGATATTTCCGATAAAACCAAACAACGTGTTGTGGAGCTGGCTACCACTTTGGATTACGAGCCCAATGCCAATGCTATTAACTTGCGTACCAGTAACAGTAAATTGTTCGGCCTGATAGTACCCTCTATTTCAAATGGATTTTACAATTCATTTATTTCTTCTGTAGAAGAAGAATGCCGCAGAAATGGCTACTCCTTAATGATATTACAGTCGGGTGACAGCCCGGATATTGAGATCAATAACTTAAAACTGTGCCGCCAGAACAGGATTACCGGACTGTTTGTATGCATCTCTCCCGAAACCGTAAACATCGACCCATTTCTTAAATTAAAAGAAATTGGTGTTCCTGTAATATTCTTTGATAAAGTACCTGAAAATAATAACTGCAATAAAGTTTGTGTGGCTGATGCCATATCAGCAACTATGGCGGCCAATGCCATCATCAGAAAAAAGAAAAAGAAAGTGCTGGCGCTGTTTGGCAATGCCAATCTTTCCATCACTAAAAAAAGACTGGCTGCTTTTACCGATACCATCAATGAAAAAGTAAACAAAATAAAACTCATTACCGATCATACTACCAGCTCCGCAAAAGCTGAAGCCGCAACCCTGGATCACTTAAAAGGTAAACCGGATACAATTTTTTGTATGAGTGACGAAATACTTACCGGCGTTATGAAAGCCATTCAGATGAAAGGATTAAAAGTACCACAGGATATCAGTGTGATTACTATCAGTAACGGAGAAATCCCAAAATTATATTACCCTGAAACTACCTATGTAGAAACCAGTGGATTAAAATTGGGTAAGCTGGCTTTTTCCAGTATGATGGCATGCCTGGCAGGCAGTACATTTATTCAGGAACTCACCATTGAATCTTTATTAGTGGAAGGCGGTTCCTTATAATGATTATTTAATAATCTGATATACTCCATCTGCTCCTCATCCGGACCTGTATTATTAAAATATTTCATGCAAATGCTATTTTTTTATAGGCATAGTGGAACTACAAATGGTTGCGGCAAAGGTTGATGTGCATTTTTTTTTATACCTTAGAAAAAATTTTAGATATGAGTATTCAATGGGCAGGTGTAATGCCTGCATTAACTACAAAATTTACAGCAGCCGATAACTTAGACCTGCCGCTTTTTGAGAAAAATTTAAATGCCCAACTAGCAGCCGGTGTAACCGGTATTATTTTGGGTGGCACATTGGGCGAAGCCAGTGTATTAAGCACCAGTGAAAAAGAAACTCTCATCAAGTTTGCCGTAGAAAAATGCGAAGGAAAAGTTCCTGTTATTTTAAATATTGCTGAAGGTGCTACCAAACTCGCTTTAGAGCAGGCGGCATATGCAAAAGATTGGGGTGCTAAGGGTCTGATGGCATTACCTCCAATGCGCTATAAAACTGATCACAGAGAAACGGTTACGTATTTTAAAACCATTGCCGATTCAACTGATTTGCCCATTATGATCTACAATAACCCTGTAGATTATAAAACTGATGTAACATTAGATATGTTTGAAGAAATGCTGGAATGCAAAAATATTCAGGCGGTAAAAGAAAGCACCAGAGATGTTACCAATGTAAGCCGTATTAAAAATCGTTTTGGCGAACGCCTTAAAATTTTATGCGGTGTGGATACTTTGGCCATGGAAGAATTATGCCTTGGCGCAGATGGCTGGGTGGCAGGATTGGTTTGTGCTTTCCCTGCAGAAACAGTTACCATTTTTAAACTGGTAAAAGCCGGACGAATTGAAGAAGCGGCAAAAATTTACCGTTGGTTTATGCCATTACTTGAACTGGATATTCATGCCAAATTAGTACAGTACATTAAACTGGCCGAAACACAGGCAGGAATAGGATCCGAAGATGTAAGAGCACCCAGATTAACTTTAGTGGGTGAAGAAAGAACGGCGATTTTAAAAATCATCAATGATGGTATTGCCATAAGGCCGGCTTTACCTGCGCTGTAATTTTATTCAGCTACCAACCTGTTTTCAAAACCTGTTTTCTTTTGTTGTTGCAGTATCCATGCAACAACAAAAGATGATATGGAAAAATAGCCCAGTAAAACATATTTGATCACCGATGAAAACTGATTGGATTCAAACCAATCGCCCATCCATACAATCAATCCAATTGCTATTATGTTTTTGGCAATTTCCCATACCAGTGCCAGTTTAGCATCATCCATCAATTCGGCAAAAGCATACACAAAAAGAAAAATAAACAAGCCGTATATGTAAATACGCGGATTACCTATCATTGCAATATTTCCAAAAAGATAGCTGACGAATAATAACAGTACAAACAATTGTAGCCAGCTCCATATCAACAATGCTTTACTTTCTTTGGCATGATATTTTTCAAAATGGTATACATCATCTATTTTATATACAGGGTATTTTTCAGCTACATCCGCAGGGCGCCAGCCGGTAGGCATAAACCAAACACGAATTTTATCACTCCAGTTTTTTGTTCGCACTGCATCGGTGAATAATAACCACAAATGCAGGAAATTTATTTTGATGGGGTTCCAGGTTTGTACCGGCCTTGTGATGCCATATACAGGTTTTACATTGGGTAGTTCTTCCTGAAAAGTGCCAAATATTTTATCCCAGATGATGAGTATCTGTCCCATATTTTTATCCAGGTATTCTTTATTAATTGCATGATGTACCCTATGATGTGAAGGCGTAACTATAATTTTTTCTAAAAAGCCCATTCGCCCGATATGTTGTGTATGATACCAGAACTGAGCAAACAAATGCAGCGGCCCTACAACAGCAATTACTTGGGCGGGTATGCCCAACAAAGCAGCAGGCAATAATAATATCACAAACAAACGTACAAAAACAGAAATACTTTGACGAAGTGCACAAGCCAGATTAAACTCCTCACTGCTGTGATGTACCAGATGACTGTTCCAAAAAAAATTGACCTTATGGTCTAGTGTATGCACCAAGTAACCGGCAAAATCAAGTGTGATAAAAGTAACCACATAAATTAACCAGCTGGCTTTAATATGAGTAAGTGCCCAATGATTCAGCATCCATTGATAAGTGATAATAGCAACACTTAAACCCAGTACATCTTTTGTAACATTGGTAACGCCAGAGCTCAAACTGGAAATCATATCCATCGTTCGTACAGTATCTTTTTCTTTTATTACACCATACCATTTTTCTAATAATACCAGTAATAAAAAAGCCGGCATGGCAATGAGCAGAATTTTTCCATACTGTTCCATATCGCAATCATTTTTTTAAATCTACACAAAATTTACGAACGGTATAAATTTGTGCAATAAAATAAATGTCTCACTGTATTATTCATACCTTAGGAGATGAAAAAGATATTATTTTTAATACTATTTTATTGCAGTACCTGTATTGCTCAAACTACAACTGAGTGGCAACTGGGGCCATTTATAAAACCTGCTGCCGCCAATCCGGTGATGCAGTCTGATTCTACCTATATTTTTAACGACCCAATAAAAAAAATACCCATACAATGGCAGAAGGCGGATGTATTCAACCCTGCAGCTGTAGTTCGGGATAACAAAGTGTATATCTTATTCAGGGCCGAAGATATTCCGGGTACAGCAATAGGAATGCGTACTTCACGCATTGGTTTGGCAGTAAGTGAAGATGGATTGCACTTTAAAAAAAATCCGGAACCGGTTTTATTTCCCGACAGCAGCGCATTTATGAAATACGATTACCCCGGTGGTTGCGAAGATCCGCGAATAGTGGAAACAGAAAAAGGCAATTATGTTTTATTGTATACCAGCTGGAACCGTGATGTGGCAAGGTTAAGCGTGGCCACATCATCAGACTTACTGCATTGGAAAAAACAAGGACCGGCATTTTCAAAAGCTTATAAGGGAAAATTTTTAAATATCTGGAGTAAGTCGGGCTCCATTGTTACCCAACAAAAAAACGGAAAATTCATTGCCACAAAAATCAATGGAAAATACTGGATGTATTGGGGAGAAGGCCCGGTGTATATCGCTTCTTCCACTGACTTGATCAACTGGACTCCATTGATCAATAAAGACAGTGCATTGGTTCCCATGCTAACAGCAAGAAAAAAAATGTTCGACAGTCAGGTAGTGGAACCTGGCCCGCCAGCTATCATTACTAAAAAAGGAATCGTTTTATTATACAATGGGAAAAATGCAGAAACAGATGATGCAGACCCTGCATTACCCAAAGGCGTTTACTGCGGCGGCCAGGCATTATTTGATGCAAACCATCCAGAAAAATTACTTGCTCGCTGTAATACCTATTTTATTAAACCCGACCTGCCGCATGAAGTTAGCGGACAATACAAAGCAGGCACTACTTTTATAGAAGGACTGGTATATTTTAAAAAACGATATTATTTATATTATGGTACTGCTGATAGTATGGTGGGGGTAGCTTTAGCTAAACTCTTGGAGAGTTTTTAAAAAGTCTATAAAGACAACTAATATTAAATTAATTAAGATGCTTTTAACTTAATGACTCTTCTTAACTCTCCAAGAGTTTGGGAAGAGTTTTTAAAAAGTCTATAAAGACAACTAATATTAAATTACTTAAGATACTTTTAACTTAATGACTCTTCTTAACTCTCCAAGAGTTTGGGAAGAGTTTTTAAA
>JBAXET010000120.1:0-8931 GCA_037140275.1 Ferruginibacter sp.
ATTATGAATGTGCCTGCGGTAAGTACAAGCGTATCCGTTATAAGGGTATCGTGTGTGATCGTTGTGGTGTGGAAGTTACTGAGAAAAAAGTACGTCGCGAAAGAATGGGACACATTAAACTGGTGGTTCCTGTAGTGCATATCTGGTACTTTAAATCTTTACCCAATAAAATTGGTTACTTATTAGGAATGAGCTCTAAGAAATTAGAGAGCATTGTTTACTACGAACGTTTTGTAGTAATTCAATCCGGTATCCGAACAGATAAAGGACAGAACTACGGTGACCTATTAACTGAAGAAGAATACCTGGATATTTTAGATACTTTACCAAAAGACAATCAGCATTTACCTGATGAAGATCCAAACAAATTCATCGCTAAGATGGGTGCTCAGGCAGTGCATGATATGTTACAGCGTATCGACCTGGATCAATTAAGTTTTGACCTGCGTCACTCTGCAGCTAACGAAACTTCTCAACAACGTAAAGCAGATGCATTAAAGCGTTTAAGCGTGGTAGAAGGTTTCCGTGATGCTAATACCAGAATTAACAACCGTCCGGAATGGATGGTAATGCAGTATATTCCTGTAATTCCACCGGAATTACGTCCGTTAGTTCCATTAGATGGTGGCCGTTTTGCATCTTCTGATCTTAATGATTTATACCGTCGCGTTATTATCCGCAATAACCGTTTAAAAAGATTATTAGAAATTAAAGCTCCTGAAGTGATCTTACGTAATGAAAAACGTATGCTGCAGGAAGCAATAGATTCATTGTTTGATAACAGCCGTAAATCAAATGCTGTAAAAGCAGAAGGTGGACGTGCACTGAAATCATTGAGTGATGTATTGAAAGGTAAACAGGGTCGTTTCCGTCAGAACCTGTTAGGTAAGCGTGTGGATTATTCAGGTCGTTCTGTAATTGTGGTAGGACCAGAATTGAAAATGCATGAGTGTGGTTTACCAAAAGATATGGCAGCAGAATTATTTAAGCCATTTATTATTCGCAAATTAATTGAAAGAGGTATCGTTAAAACAGTAAAATCTGCCCGTAAGCTTGTTGACAAGAAAGAGGCAATCATCTGGGATATCTTAGAAAATATTTTGAAAGGTCACCCGGTAATGCTGAACAGGGCCCCAACACTTCACCGATTATCAATTCAGGCATTCCAGCCAAAATTGATTGAAGGTAAAGCGATCCAGTTACACCCTTTGGTTACCACATCTTTCAACGCGGATTTCGATGGTGATCAGATGGCGGTTCACGTGCCTTTGAGCAGTGCTGCAATTTTGGAAGCTCAGTTGCTGATGCTTTCTTCTCATAACATTCTTAACCCGCAGAATGGTACTCCAATCACCCTGCCTTCTCAGGATATGGTGCTTGGTTTATACTATATTACCAAGGGTAAAAAGTCAATTGGAGAAGATAAAGTTAAAGGTGAAGGCAAAGCGTTTTACTCTGCTGATGAAGTTATCATTGCATTGAATGAGAAGCAGGTTGACTTACATGCTAATATCAAAGTAAAAACAAACGTACGTAACCCGGATGGCACTCTAACATTTAAACTGTTAGAAACAACTGTAGGCCGTGTATTGTTTAACCAGCACGTTCCAAAAAGTGTAGGGTTTATCAATGCGTTATTGACTAAAAAATCTTTAAGAGAAATAGTTGGTGATATTATTAAATGGACAGACGTTCCAACCACAGCAAGGTTCCTGGATGATATTAAGACATTAGGATACCGTATGGCATTTAAAGGTGGTTTATCGTTCAACATTAATGACCTTATCATTCCTGAAATTAAACAACAGTTGATTGAGAATGCTCAAACAGAAGTTGATGAAGTTTGGGAAAACTACAACATGGGTCTCATCACCAATAACGAGCGTTACAATCAGATCATCGATATCTGGAGTCGTGTGGATACCAAGGTAACTGAAACATTAATCAGGGAACTGGCAGCAGATAAACAAGGTTTTAACTCTGTTTACATGATGTTGGATTCGGGTGCCCGTGGTAGTAAGCAGCAGATTAAACAGCTGGCAGGCTTAAGAGGATTGATGGCTAAGCCTCGTAAATCAGGTTCATCAGGATCTGAGATTATTGAAAACCCGATTCTGGCAAACTTTAAAGATGGCTTAAGTGTATTAGAGTACTTTATCTCTACGCATGGTGCCCGTAAAGGTCTGGCGGATACTGCATTAAAAACAGCGGATGCAGGTTACCTGACCCGTCGTTTGGTTGACGTTTCTCAGGATGTTGTTATCAATGAAGAAGATTGCGGCACTTTACGTGGCATTGCAACTTCTGCGTTAAAAGATAATGAAGATATTATTGAGCCATTGAGCGACAGAATTGAAGGCCGTACTTCTTTACATGATGTATTCCATCCGATAACTGAAGAATTGCTGATTCATGCTGGTCAGGAAATTGATGCAGATATGGCGAAGAAAATTGATGAAAGTGGAATTGAAACCGTTGAAATTCGCTCGGTATTAACCTGCGAAAGCAAACGTGGTGTGTGTGTAAAATGTTATGGTAAAAACCTTGCATCTGGTATGCTGGCACAAAGAGGTGATGCTGTTGGTATCATTGCTGCACAGTCTATCGGTGAACCGGGTACGCAGTTAACCTTACGTACTTTCCACGTGGGTGGTGTGGCAGGATCTGCTTCTGTAGAATCTACCTTACCAGCTAAATTTGATGGTACTATTCAGTTTGACGGTTTACGTACTGTTGTTACTGAAGATAATGAAGGTAAAAAAATACATGTGGTAATTGGTCGTACAGGTGAGGTAAGAATTATGGATGTAAAGAACGATCGTTTATTAATAACCAATAACGTTCCTTATGGAGCTACACTGAACGTGAAAGACGGACAGAAAGTTACTAAAGGAGAAGTGATATGTACATGGGATCCGTTCAACAATGTAATTGTTGCTGAAGTTGGCGGTACTATCAAGTTTGAATCATTGATAGATGGTATCACTTACCGTGATGAATCAGACGAACAAACTGGTCACCGTGAAAAAGTGGTTATCGAAACAAAAGATAAAACCAAATTACCTACCATTATCGTAGAAGGAAAAGAAAAGAAATCGTATAACTTACCTGTAGGTTCTCATGTGGTAATTGAAGAAGGAGATAATGTAAGAAGCGGGCAGGTGCTGGTGAAAATCCCAAGGGTATTAAGCAAGTTGAAAGATATTACCGGAGGTTTACCTCGTGTAACAGAACTGTTTGAGGCAAGAAATCCGAGTAATCCTGCTGTTGTTTGCGAAATTGATGGTGTGGTTGCATTTGGTGCTATCAAGCGTGGTAACAGGGAGATTATTGTGGAAGCAAAAGATGGTGTGGTAAGAAAATATCTGGTTCCGTTGAGTCGTCAGATTCTGGTTCAGGATGGTGACTTTGTAAAAGCTGGTGCTTCATTAAGTGACGGACAAACTGCTCCTGCAGATATTCTGGCCATTAAAGGACCATTTGCAGTACAAGAGTATGTAGTGAATGAAATTCAGGAAGTATACCGTTTACAGGGTGTTAAAATCAATGATAAGCATATCGAGGTTATTGTTAGGCAGATGATGCGTAAAGTAACTGTAGAAGATGCTGGAGATACTAAATTCCTTGAAGGAGATACTGAAGACAGGCACGACTTTAATGCAGAGAACGATTACATCTTTGATAAAAAAGTTGTAACCGAACATGGCGACAGTACCAAATTAAAAACTGGTCAGATTGTTACCCTGCGTGATGTACGTGAAGAGAATTCTGTATTAAGAAGAGCAGATAAAAAACTGGTAGAATACCGTGACGCTAAACCTGCAACATCTTCACCGTTGTTACTGGGTATTACCAAAGCATCATTAGGTACACACAGCTGGATTTCTGCTGCATCATTCCAGGAAACTACCAAGGTATTGTCTTCTGCCGCTATTCAGGGTAAAACAGACGAAATGCTTGGTCTTAAAGAAAACGTTATCACAGGGCATCATATTCCGGCTGGTACAGGCTTGCGTGATTTTGAGAATATGATTGTAGGAAGTAAAGAAGAGTACGAACTGCTGATGACAACCAAAGAAGCGATGAGCTTTGATGATGAAGAATAAGAAAAGATTCTACAATAAAAAGGAGCAGTATTTCTGCTCCTTTTTTTATTGATTGAATTTGCCGAAAAAACAGCTACAGGTATATCCGTTAACCCTTTCTTAAAACTTTACTTGTAACTATTGTAAAATCTGCTTTTGTAGTTATCTTGCCATTAATAAATTAAGCTGAGATGAAGAATCTGTCACTAATACTGAATATTGTGCTGCTGCTTGCGGTAGGCTATTTATTTTACTCTGATTTTGCTGTTAAAAAGAAAGTTGCTGCAGTGAGTTCTTCGGCAAAAGCTTTACGTACCAATGACAGTACCAGTCAGCATGCGGGAATCGCTTATGTAGAACTGGATTCATTGAATGAAAACATCACCTACTTTAAACAACGCCGTAAAGAACTGGAGCAACAACAAAAGTCTATTGAAGCCGATTTGGCCAATGATTATAAAGCGCTTGAGGCAAAACAGAATACTTTCTTTCAAAAGAATCCCAATGCCAATCCGGAAGATGTACAAAATTTGAGGTTACAACTTACTCAAGGGCAGCAGGAAATTGAAAATAAGAAACAAACACAGATGCAGTTGCTGCAGCAAAAAAGTTTTGAGTTGATGGAATACATTCAAAAAAATCTTAAGGAGTTTCTGGCAGATTATAACAAAGAGAAAAAATATCAATATATATTAACCAGCGGCAGCGGAATTGACTGGCTGATCTATAAAGACAGTACGCTGGACATTACGCAGGAAGTGATTACAGGAATGAATGAAAAGTTGAAAGCAGTTCCCAAACAGTAATCCAATAAATTCATTTATCTTGTTCTGGTATAAAAACCGGAATATTTATGTCTGAACAACCCAAAGATCAATTGCAGGAAAGTTTAACCCAACCATCTTTTAAACCCAGTATAGGTTTATTTGATGCCACAATGGTAGTTGCCGGAAGCATGATAGGCTCCGGTATTTTTATTGTAAGTGCCGATATTACCCGTAATGTGGGCAGTGCAGGCTGGATGATAGCAGTATGGCTGATCACAGGCTTTATGACGCTCACAGCAGCCCTCAGCTATGGCGAGTTAAGTGCCATGTTTCCAAAGGCAGGTGGCCAGTATGTGTATATTAAAGAAGCGTTCAATCCGCTTGCAGGTTTTTTATACGGATGGAGTTTTTTTGCAGTAATTCAAACCGCCACTATAGCAGCTGTAGGAGTTGCATTTAGTAAGTTTGCTGCATACCTGTTTCCGGTATTAAGCGAAAAAAATATTATTGCCGACTTGGGTTTTGTTACCATATCAGCTGCACAGATTGTGTCAATTATTTTAATCATCTTCCTTACTTACGTAAATACAAAAGGGATTGAAGGCGGAAAATTGATTCAGCGAATTTTTACTTCCACAAAACTATTGGCCTTATTTGGCCTTATAATATTTGGTTTTGTTTTTGTAAAGCACAGCTTCTGGAATGAGAACTGGGCAACCGGCTTTACTGCATTGAAGCACAATACAACAGACTCCGGCCCAAGCTGGTTACCAATTGGGGGCAGTGCATTAATTGGTGCAATCGCTGCATCAATGGTAGGCTCTATCTTTAGCAGCGATTCGTGGAATAATGTAACTTTTATTGCAGGGGAAATAAAAAATCCAAAGAAAAATATTGGCCTGAGCCTTTTTTTAGGAACGCTGATTGTTACCGTTATTTATGTTTGTGCCAATTTGATGTATTTAAATGTTCTCTCTCTTCATGATATTGCATTTGCCGAAAATGATCGTGTGGCAGTTGCTGCATCAAAAAATATTTTTGGAGATGCCGGCACCTACGTTATTGCAGTTTTAATTATGGTATCAACATTTGGCTGTAATAATGGATTGATATTAGCCGGTGCAAGAGTATATAATACCATGGCAAAAGACGGCTTGTTTTTCAAGAAAGCTGCTGGGTTAAATAAAAATGCAGTACCTGAATTTGCATTATGGATACAATGCCTGGTAGCAGCTTTACTTTGCTTAAGTGGAAAATACGGAGATTTGTTAGACATGATTTCTTTTGTAGTCGTGCTGTTTTATGCATTGACCATTATAGGTATTTTTATTTTAAGAAAAAAAATGCCTGATGCGGAAAGACCATATAAAGCATTTGGATATCCGGTACTTCCAATTATCTATATTATTCTGGCGTTAGTATTTTGTGTTTTTCTGATTTTGATTAAGCCTACATATGCTGGATTTGGTTTAGGCATTGTTTTAATTGGTATTCCACTTTATTATATTGCTATTTCTAATAAGAAAAAAGTTGAGTAAGCTATGGCTGTTATGGATTTTGAAAAATTATTTCATCAGTTTACGAAAATAAAAGTTGCGGTAGTAGGCGACGTGATGCTGGATACCTACTGGTGGGGCAGGGTAGAACGCATTTCCCCTGAAGCTCCTGTGCCGGTTGTGGCAGTTAATACAAAAGAACAGCGCATTGGTGGTGCCGGTAATGTGGCACTTAATCTGCAGTCGTTGGGTGCTGCAGTAAGTGTAATAAGTGTATTGGGTAAAGATGATGATGGTGCACAACTGACTCAGTTGTTAAACGGAAATAATATCAATACAAAATATTTGGTACAGAGTGAACATCGCATTACTACCAATAAAATTCGCATCATTAGTCGTAATCAGCATATGATGCGATTAGATGCTGAACTCACGTCGGATATTAGTAAAGCCGAAGAAGACCAGCTGTTGTATGCGGTGGAAAATTATATAGCTGCGGAAACTCCGGATGTAATTGTGCTGGAAGACTATAATAAAGGAGTACTCACTGAAAATGTGATTGCCCAAATTATCAGTCTTTGCAAACAACATCATATTTTAACTACTGTAGATCCCAAACGTAAAAATTTCTTTGCCTATAAAGCGGTTGATATCTTTAAACCCAATTTAAAGGAAGTACAGGAAGGGTTGAATATACTATCTTCATCAGTTAGTCTGGATGCATTAAAGGCAATTCATTTACAATTACAGCAAAAACTGCAACACAAAATTTCTTTCATTACATTATCAGAAAAAGGGGTCTTCTATAACGCCGAAAATGCTGCTGCAATAATTCCTACTCATATCCGTAATATAGCAGATGTTAGCGGAGCAGGAGATACAGTAATTGCTGTGGCATCACTGGTATATGCAGCTACAAAAGATGTGGTATTAATGGCAGATATAGCCAATATTGCAGGAGGCTTAGTTTGCGAAGAAGTGGGAACTGTTGCAATTGATAAAGTAAAACTACTGCAGGAGTGTAAAAAAATATTGGCTTAATTTGTTTTCTTTTCTTCCAACTCTCGTTTCAGCCGTTCTTTTTTTTCTGCTATTGCTAATATGCGGTTGTAATTAATGATCAGTTCAAAAAATATTTTGGTCACAACAAATATTGCTACAAATACTTTGCCTGCACCAAAGCTCAGGAAAATACTTCCTATTATTACTACGATCTGCTGTACAAAAATCCGTATATAAGGTTCAAACATCAGCCTCCCCATTGATATGGTTTTATAGGTTCCGGAGCTAAAAAATCCAAACACATTTTGCATAGTGTAATAGGCTATAAATATCAGCAACAGGATCATTCCATTAGGGCCTAATAATTCAGGAATCTTACTGTATTTCATGAAAAAAGCTCCATCTGGAATTGTATTACTAACGGCAAAAAAAACCTGCGTTTGTACAAACACAAAAAATCCATAATGAAAAATAAAAAAGAAAATGAATAGCCAGCCACTTTGTAAACTGGAGCCGCCTCCGTTTTCCCATACATCCTTCTTTTTTACAAAGAGGGTTACAATTGCCATTTTAATTACATTGATTAGCCCAATAATCACTGTTTCCATACAGTATACCAGAAATATCTGTTTGGCATTCCACTCGTTAAACCAAACGCCTATTAAAGGAATGAGATTAACAAGTATTAAAAAGAAATCGGGTATTGTTAGCTTCCGTTTAAACATTGGCTTAAAATTGTAGAAGTTTTGTGGCAGTAAATTAAATACTTTTGATTGAATTATTAATACCCACTAACACGTATGCAAAAGTTATCAATTGCTATTCATGGCGGTGCCGGCACCATATTGAAAGAAGATATGACTCCGCAACTGGAAGCCGCTTATTTAAAGGGGCTCAACGATTCTTTATCGGCTGCTTATGCAGTGCTTGAAGAAGGCGGTACGGCTATCAATGCAGTAAAAGCTGCTATTGTTATATTGGAAGATAACCTGATGTTTAATGCAGGCCGTGGTTCTGTATTCACCAAAAAAGGGGTGCAGGAAATGGATGCTGCCATAATGAGCGGTAAAGATCTTAGTGCAGGAGCTGTGGCTTCTGTTAGAAATGTTCGTAATCCAATAGAATTAGCAGCAGAAGTAATGCTTAATAGTAACCATGTATTTTTAAGTGGTAAAGGGGCCAATGATTTTGCAATTAAACAGGGTATAAAGCTAGAACCGGATGAGTTTTTCTTTTCTCAGTTCAGGTACGATCAGTGGAAGGCGATAAGGGACAGTGATAATTATTCTTTAGATCATACCCATCAGGGACTGGAAGAATTATTTAAAGATAAAAAATTTGGAACCGTAGGAGCAGTGGCATGTGATAAAGATGGCAATATTGCTGCAGCTACCAGTACGGGTGGCATGACTAATAAAAAATTTGGCCGCATTGGAGACAGCCCTTTAATTGGGTGTGGTACTTATGCCAATAATAAAACCTGCGGTATCAGTTGTACCGGCCACGGAGAGCCATTTATTCGTTCCGTAGCGGCATATGATGTAAGTTGTTTAATGGAATATAAAGGAATGAGTTTACAGG
>JBAXET010000121.1:0-8802 GCA_037140275.1 Ferruginibacter sp.
GGTTTACCTACATTGGTGGTCACTAAATACATATCACTAACATTGCGCTGGTCCTGCTGATAAGTGGCAATTTTTTTTGAATCGGCCGACCATACTACAATTGGGTTATCACTTTTTCTCCAGCCTGCATTATCTGTTGCATAACCAAAATCTTTTATGCCATCAGTGGTCAATTGTGTTTCAGTATTGGTGCTAAGATCCTTCATCCATAAATTATAATCGCGGATGAAAACGGCTCTTTTTCCATCGGGAGAAACAGATTGTGCATCAGCTCTTCTGGATTTTATTTCTTCTGCAGCTGCGGCAGCAGTGCAAGTGTTTGTAGTCAAATCGCACGTCCAGTTTTTCTTATTCGCTGTAAAGCTGATCGATTTTTCATCTGCCGAATACGTATATGTTAAGAAGGGCAATTGTGCACCGGTATATTGTTGTCCGGTTGCAGCTGATAAAGCCGCTGCCAGTTTCTGCTGATCAAAAGCCGCAGTTTTTGTGCCTTTGGCAGGATCTACAATAATATATTCGCTGCCTTGTGCAGTGAGTACACGGTACCAAAAACGGTCGCCGCTGAGCCAGTTGGGGCGAACACTTGCCCTGTCAACTAATTGGGCTGTATTATATCCCATAGACTGTTCTGCTTTGGCATATTGTGCAGCAGTAAGTACTGGTGCGACTGATTGTTGTGCAATAGCAATGTTGCAAATGGTGGTGAATACCAGTGCGGAAAAAAATTTATTCATACTATTAAGTTAGTGGGTAAATAATGGGAGGATAAATATACTATTTTAATTCGCTTAACCGGCAAGGATGTTAATCTCCCGCAGATAGCGCAGCAACCGCAAAGTTTGACGATTGATTTTTTGACGTAATTATGGAGAGGCGGTAAGCAAAATTTCGTAAATGAAATCTCCCGCGGATCTCGCAGAAATCGCAGCAATAAAACAATGTATTTATCTGCGTCATCGGCGAAATCTGCGGGAGAATATTTCTCGCTATATTCACACATTCGATATTCGCTATCATTCGTGTTAACTCAGCCCCGTAATTTTTCCATTGGCATCTATATCCATATTTTCTGCTGCAGGAATATTAGGTAAGCCGGGCATACGCATGGTATCGCCTAAAATAGGAATGATAAATCCTGCACCACTGGCAATTTCAAATTCACGTACGGTAATGGTAAAATCTGTTGGGCGGCCGATCTTTTTTTCATCATCTGATAAACTTTTGGGTGTTTTGGCCATACAAACCGGAAATTCATTAAAGCCCAATTCATTAATTCTTTTCAACTGAGATTTTGCTTTTGCAGAATAGGCTACCTGTTTGGCACCGTAAATGGAAGTGGCAATGGTATGAATCTTATCTTCTATGCTGCTTTCTTTTTTATATAAAGGATGAAAATGTTTACCGTTTTGTGCTACTATTTTTGTTACTGCTTCAGCCAGTTGAGTCATGCCTTTACCGCCTTCACTAAAGCCTTTGCAAATAATAGCATCAATGCCTTCTTGTTTGCAAAGATGTTGTAGCAATGCAATCTCTTCAGGGGAATCTGTGGGGAAATAGTTGATGGCTACTACAGGGATAATGCCAAACTGCTTAATATTTTCAATATGCTTTTTAAGATTGTCAAAGCCCGTTTGCAATTTTTCTGTATCAGGTATATTCAATGCATCTTTTTTAGCACCACCATGATGGCGCAAAGCACGGATGGTGGCTACTAAAACCACAGCTTCAGGACAAAGTCCGGCCGAAGTGCATTTGATATCAAAGAATTTTTCTGCTCCCAGGTCGGCGCCAAAGCCGGCTTCTGTAACTACATATTCTCCTAATGACAATCCCATTTTTGTTGCCAGTACAGTGTTGGTGCCTTGTGCAATACTGGCAAATGGTCCGCCATGTAATATGGCAGGATTGCCTTCTAATGTTTGTACTAAATTAGGTTTTATGGCATCTCTTAATAAAATGGCCATGGCACCAACGGCTTTAAGGTCGCGTGCAAAAACAGGTTTGCCATGAATGGTACTGCCGATATAAATATTACCCAATCTTTTTTTCAGATCTTCAATGCCGCTGCATAAACAAAGTATGGCCATGATCTCTGAAGCAGGAGTAATATTAAATCCATCCTGACGAGGTACCCCATCATTAACACCACCCATGCCAATTACGATATTTCTTAAGGCACGGTCGTTGAGGTCGATCACTCTTTTCCAAACAATGGTTCGGGTATCAATTTGTAAACCGCCTCCTTTTCTCTGCAGGTCGTTATCAATCATAGCGGCTAATAAATTATTCGCTCTTTCAATGGCAGCAAAATCTCCTGTAAAATGCAGGTTGATATCTTCCATGGGTATCACCTGTGAATAGCCACCGCCAGCAGCACCACCCTTCATGCCAAATACAGGACCTAAGGAGGGTTCACGTAATACTGCGATGGCTTTTTTGCCAATGCAATTCAATCCGTCTGCAAGGCCGATAGAAATAGTAGTCTTGCCTTCACCCGCAGGAGTAGGTGTAATGGCAGTCACCAGTACTAAATGGCTTTGCTGTAATTTATTTTCATCAATCAGTTTTAGTAATAACTTGGCTTTATATTTTCCGTAGTATTCAATATCATCAATGGATACATTAATAGCGGTAGCAATTTCTTTAATATGGCGGATGGGTGCAGCCTGAGCAATGGCAATATCTGTGGGGAATTCCATATAGCAATTTTTATACAAATATCGAATGAAAAGGAGGCTTTACAATGACAATTGTCAGTAGAGAGTATGATTTATTTATATGCCGGGAAGGCGATAAGCAAAATAATTCCCGATAACATATAGTCTCCCGCAGCACTCGCTGACATCGCAGAAATAAAACTATGCATGCCTCTGCGTCTTCTGCGAGATCTGCGGGAGGTTAGTATAATTCCGCAGCAGTAAATTCTTTTAAATAAAAATTTATTCTTAGATTTATAATCTAAACCCATCAATCATGGCTACCAAAAAAAAAGCAAAAAAAGCTGCTCCTAAAAAAGCAGTAAAAAAAGTTGTAAAGAAAGCAGCTAAAAAAGCTGCCCCTAAAAAAGCCGCAAAGAAGGCGGTAAAAAAAGCAGCTCCTAAAAAAGCAGCTCCAAAAAAAGTGGTTAAAAAAGCAGCTCCCAAAAAAGCGGCTAAAAAAGCAGTGAAGAAAGTTGCTAAAAAAGCAGCTCCTGCTTTGAAAAAAGCAAACCTGAAGCCGTTGATCTCCAGCTCTATTGCCGGAACAAACGGATAAGGTCATTATCGTTTTATCATTCAAATGAATTTTTTTACAGTGTTGATTGTAAAGAAATTCATTTTTTTATTTTAAACCTTACTGTTTTAGGACTAAAGTAGTCACTGTGTTTTCCTTTGGTCAGCCGATCTATCAGCAGGTGCTCCAGTCTGTGGTGAAGGGGAATCAATCCTGCGGCAATGCATACAAATATCAGTAACTCCAGAATGGGGATATGATGGGTGAGCTCTGCCACAAAAGGATGCAGCAATAGTGTAAGGTATTCAAATACCAGCAATAATGAAATGATACCCATGAATTTGATGATCTTAATATGTGTTTTAACACGGCTAATCAACAACGTTATTAAAAAAAACAGCGGAATAAAAATTGCAATGGCCAGTAATTGCAATTGTTGAAAACGGGTTTCCTTATCTCTTATTTTCTGTTCTGCAATTTCTACCTGACGCAGCTGTTCATTATTACTGATGATCATGGCTTCCTTAATTTTCTCCTGGCCTTTTACAGAATCTTTCAATGCGATGGTTTGCTCCATATAAAAAAAAGCGCTGTCATACATTTTTAAAGATTTGTAATGCTCACTTAAAAAATTAGCCGCATCCAGTTCTCTGGATAAAAACCGGTCTCTTTCTGCCATTAAAAAACTCATGCCGGCAAAGTAAGCAGCAGAATCGGGGTTGTTTAATTTTTGATACACTTTTGCCATGCCCAGACTGGCTTCGCAAAGCATCTCATTATTTAATCCGTCGTTCAGGTATTTAAAGGCAGGGTGATAATATTGCAGTGCTTCACTGTGATTGTCTATTAAGGATAATACATTGGCTTCGCCCAGCATGGCGGCGCCTAATGAAAAACTATCACCGCTTTCATTGGCAATAGTCAGTGCTTTTTTAAAATATAAACCGGCAGAGTCGGCCTGCTTCATCCGGTAATAAGCTTCCCCAATATTGATCACAATATTATACTTTAGCTCGGCCTTTGCTTTACCACCAGCTGCTTCCACAGTAGAATCGGCACGGTATAAATAGGATAATGCATTAGGGTATTCTTCCAGCAAAATATTCATCAATCCTATATTACTCAGGGCACTGGCATAGTTACGTGGACTGTTTCTTTTTTCTTCTATCTTCAGCTTAAGCATATAATTGTTCAATGCTTTTGGATAATTGCCCGTTAAGTATTGTGCGCTGGCCAGTCTGCCCAGTGACCTCGATTCTCCTTCAATAAAATGGATGCGCTGTGCCAGCAGTACCCCTTCCTGCGCCAGTTGTAAAGCCGTATCCGGTTTAAACGACTGGTATTGTTCTGCCAGTTGCCACAAAAGGGTTACTCTGTTACTGTCAATATCTTCTGTTTGTAATCGTGTGGTAAGACTGTCAATTTTGGGATGTTGTGCAACTATAACAATGGAAAACATACATAATACCAGAACTAAAAAACTGCGCATATAATTGGTTGGTGTGTAAGTAAAGCTGATTTTAAATAACTGTGGGTTGGGCAGGTTGCCTCAATCAGCAGTTATTTCATAAAAATATACATAATTGTTTTTAAAAAAACAGTAGATTTAATAAAATTGACCTTATGCCTAAAAAATCAACCGATTCCTTACAGGAACTGAAAAAAGAGTTTGTGGAAGAAATGCAGGAAGATCCTGAACATATTCAAACCAAACTCATTCTGGTAATTGTTGCCAACACCAATGATCCTAAAATTGGGAAGGGCTGCGAAGTGGATATCAATACCATTCACCAAATGTTTGAAGATTTGTCAAAACAAATGAATTTTAATTTTATCGACCTGGTCATAAAAGGGAATGATTATGGTAAAGAAAATGTTTTGAAAACCATTGAAACCATTGAGCCCGGACCAAATGATATTGTAGTGTTTTACTACTCGGGTCATGGGTTCAGCTATGAGAAAGATAAGAATGTAGTATATCCGCAGATTGACTTGCGTACTGATCCTGCCAATACCGAAAAAGATTTTATTGAACACAATACCGAAAACCTGAGCGATATTTTTATAAAAGTAAAAGACAGGGGCGCAAGACTGAATATTGTGATCGGAGATTGCTGCAATACATCTATCGAATATCCCCGCACTTTCAAAGGCGGTAGTGAGAAGGAGCGTAAAGCTATTCCGCCACCTAAAGAAGTAGACAAAAAATTAGCTGAAGCCTTGTTTTGTGATTTAACCGCATCTATCTTGGTAGGTGCTGCTGAAAGAGGGCAGTATGCTATTTCGGATGATGAAATTGGCAGCATCTTCACGCATAATTTTGCCAACCATCTTAAAATAATTCTAGATAAATATACAGAGCAGGCAGTCTTTGACGGAGTGCCGTGGGAAAAAATATTGAACGATACCAAAGAAAAAACATTGGCTTTGAGTAAGACCTATGATATAGGTGGTGGTACACCCGGAAAGCAGGATGCCATTATTGAAATTGAATCAAGAATTAGCCTGTATTGATTTTAATATCCCTCAATTTCAATTTAAAAATATTGTTATGAGTAAAAAAGTGATTGCAGATTTTGAAACACAAAAAAAACAATTTCTTGATAAAATGAACAGGGCCAATGCAAGGGAAGAAACCAATCTCTTTTTAATAATTGTAGCCAATGTAGATGATCCTCATATTGGTAAAGGCTGCAGTCAGGATATTGAATCAGTACGCACCATTTTTAAAAAATTGTCGGACAATATGGATTTTGTAGTCATCGACATTGTTATTCAGGGAGCATCATACAGTAAACAAAATGTGATTGATGTGGTAGATGCACTTATGCCGGGTGATGATGATATTGTAGTGTTTTATTATTCTGGTCATGGGTTCCGTTTTGTAAATGATGAGGGAAATAAATTTCCGGAAGTATTTTTATTACCCAATCTTCCCAGTGAAACCAGCAGTATTATAAATGATAATTCTTTATTACTAACTCAAATATTCGATCATGTAAAGGGAAAAGGTGCAAGACTTAATCTCGTAATAGCCGATTGTTGTAATACCGGAATTAAATTCAAACGCAAATTTGCCGGCGGTGACCCTGTTATACGTCAGGCCCGGCATTCTCAACTGGAGGTAATTAATAAAGATTCTTGTAAAGGTATTTTTTGCGATCCCCGGGCATCCATAATGGTTGCTTCAGCCGATGAAGACCAGTTCTCTATCACCGACGATGAATTGGGCAGTATTTTTACTTTTAATTTTACCGAAAATCTGATTAAGATGTTAAGTAATATACCAGATCATGGAGAAGGCCTGCCCTGGGAAAAATTGCTGAAAGAAACCAAGGAGAAAACAATCGATTTAAGTAAGACCTACGATATTGGTGGAGGTACACCGGGTAATCAGCGGCCTATTTTTAAAATTTTATCCAGTTAAATATCTAAATCATTTATCTTGAAGGCATGAAAAAATTACTGATAGTAATAACTATTCCCATTGTACTCTTTGGGTTTAAAAAAAGAGAATTGTCATGGGTGGCTATTGGAGATTCTATTACCTATTTAAATGATCATGCCAATGAAACTGGTAACCGTATTACTACAGGGTACATGACAGGTGTTTCAAAAAAACTCTCCCATATTCATTATATCAATCAGGGGCACAATGGATGGACTGCAGCACGCATTGCAGATAATATTGACAAACTGGGACTGGTCAAAGCAGATGTATACTCTGTTTTTTTAGGTACTAACGACTGGTGGCACGGGGGCAGAGTGGGGCAGTTTACTGATTATGTCAATAATACCGGAAGCGGTACACTTTATGGTTCTTTCCGAATTATTATTAATAAACTGCACAGCTTAAATGTCGATGCAAAAATTATTTTAATTACTCCAATGCAGCGCTCCGATTTTGTGTACATAAACAATGCAAAAAATAACGCCTGGGGCTCGTACAAAGAAAAAGATGGGCAAAGTTTAGAACAGTTTGCCAATGCGGCAGACAGTATTGCTGCATATGAAAATATTGAACTGGTGGATATCTTTCATAAAAAAGAACTGGATGTATCTCAGTTGGTACATTTTAAACACTTAAAAGATCCGCAAACCGGCGCCTATAAAAATTATACCTATCCCGAGTATACCACAATCCCTTTCAACCCCGAGACAGACGAATATCCTTATCCTGTTGATGCCATTAATATGACTTATGATGGTTTGCATCCTTCAGATAAAGGCTTTGCAGTGATTACTAAAATGCTGGTGAAGATTATGAAGAGATGGTGAGTAGTGAACTAGTGAATAGTGAATAGTGAATAGAGAATAGTGAATGGGGGGCAGAAAGCTTAAAGCAAATAGCTTAAAGCTAAATGTTTAAGGCGGCGGAATCTCTTAATGGAGCATACAACATCCATATTTGAACTGCTTACTATGAACCATCAACCAATATAATAATGAACAAGGAACAAGGAATATTGAAGATAGAAGTGTCGACCAGTATCCAGCATCCAGTATCTAACTTAAATACCGAACAACGATCAATTACCAACGAACAACTATATACAACCTGCCAATAACTAATAGCTATAACAATTCTTATTCTTTTAAAACCGGCAATTCAATATAGCTGGCAAATTGTTGATTGCAATAAATAGTTTCAGTTGCTTTTATAAAATCAGATTCCTTTGCATCAAAAATATTAACCACATATTTTTGTGGGTTGCGGTCAATAATCGGAAACCAGCTGCTTTGTATCTGAATCATTATATGATGCCCTTTTTTAAAAGTATGATTGATGTCGTGAAGATCAATAACAAATTCCTCAGGCTTGCCGGGTGTTAAAGGACTTGGGTTTGAAAAACTTTTTCTGAACCGTCCCCTGAAAACTTCCATTGCTACCGGTAAATGATAGCCGCTCATACTTAAACTGGCAGTATCAAAATCGGGATATACATCAATAAGCTTTACTATCCAGTCGGCATCAGTGCCACTGGTGCTGGCAAAAAGATGTGCCATAATTTTTCCGGTAACAGTCATATTTTCTGTTAACTGATCCATTGAAAAACTGATTACGTCTGGTCTTGAATACACAAATCGCTGATCTTCCACATGCCATTGCTTCCACCTGCTGCCCGTACCATAAGTGGCTTCAATGGGTAGCGTGCGGTAGGGAACTGGCTTTGCAGGATCGCTGATATAGGACACTGCACCTGTTGCAGCAGCAGGCTTTGTAAAAGAGGCGGTATGATCAGCTACGGTATACAGTTTTTTTATTGTGGCTTGTTTGGGCGGCCATGAGGCAAATGTTTTCCATTGGTTGGTACCGGTTTCAAAACAATATGCTTCTTCAAATTTTCCATCCCCAATACCTTTCAGCCAGTAGTCGAACCATCTTTTTTGTAATGCCTGAAACCATTGGGCAGTATTACTGCCAAAAGAAATCTTTCCCAAACTATCTGCAAGGTCACTTGCCCATTGGCCATGATTCCATGGACCTAAAACAATATGGTTATTATTGGCCTTATCTTTTTGCTCCATATGTGGAAAATCCGGTGATACTGACCACCTAAATCCGGTGCAAACTGACCACCCTAA
>JBAXET010000122.1:0-8692 GCA_037140275.1 Ferruginibacter sp.
GACAATGTGGATGTGGAATATTTACACAGTGAAGCCTATCATAAAAAAAGTGGTAAGCTCCGTGGCTCTGTAATGCTGGCCGGCCCCATGCTGGCAAGATTTAAAAAAGCATATATACCAAAACCCGGTGGCGATAAAATTGGCCGCAGAAGGTTAGATACCCATATCATTGGGTTTGAAAAACTAGGCGCTAAATTTTCTTATCATGAAGATGGTTTTTTTCATCTTGAAGCAGCAAGATTACAAGGCACTACAATGCAACTGGATGAACCCAGCGTAACGGGCACTGCCAATATTGTAATGGCTGCTGTACTGGCAAAAGGTATTACTACAGTATACAATGCAGCATGCGAACCCTACCTGCAGCAACTCTGCCGTATGCTGAATCAAATGGGGGCAAAAATTTCGGGCATTGGAAGTAACCTGCTTACTATAGATGGTGTAGATGCATTGGGTGGTACCATGCACACTATGCTGCCAGATATGATTGAAGTGGGCAGTTTTATCGGACTTGCTGCAATGACGCAGAGTGATATCACCATTAAAAATGCCGGCCTGCAACATCTGGGTGTTATCCCCGAAAAATTTCAGCAGCTGGGCATACAACTGAACTTTAATGGCGATGATATACATATCCCTTCACAGGAAATATACGAGATCAATAAATATATGGATGGCGGTGTACTTACTATTTACGATCATCCCTGGCCCGGGTTTACTCCCGATCTGCTGAGTATTGTTTTAGTAACTGCTATTCAGGCAAAAGGCAGTGTGCTCATTCATCAAAAAATGTTTGAAAGCCGTTTGTTTTTTGTAGATAAACTGATAGACATGGGTGCACAAATTATTTTATGCGATCCGCACCGTGCTGTGGTAATAGGTTTAGAAAGAGAACAGCAATTGCGTGGTATAACCATGAGCAGTCCTGACATTCGTGCAGGTGTGGCCCTACTAATTGCGGCACTCAGCGCACAGGGTAAAAGTGTGATTCAGAATATTGAGCAAATAGACAGGGGCTATCAAAATATTGATGCCAGACTAATACAATTGGGCGCTGATATAAAAAGAATTTAAAACACTCATTTAAAAATGAAAACTTATTCATTGTTGCTTATTTTTTTGTGTATTGTTATTATTGCTTCATGCACGAACAAAACAAAAAAACAACTTGCAAAAAAATGGGACTGTGTTAAAATTGAAAACCTGGCGCCTGTAGATGACAATCTTTTTAACGCGCAGGACTCTGCCGTTGCACAAAAAATTAAAGACGCTCTCAACTCATTAGTATGGACATTTAACAATGATAATACCTATAGCTGCAGTGTTTCTGCTGGAACTACTGTAGAAGGTACATATGAAATTTCTATCGATGAAAAATTGCTGACTTTAACTTCAGGTTCTCGTAATAACATTAATGTTTACGTCATCAGTAATTTAACAGATACCGAGATGACGCTTAAAGGATCGGGAAATTCGCAGCCGGTAATCATGCATTTCAGGCCGCATTAAATAAAAAACATTTTCTTTGCACATGGCTTCAACACAACATAAACTCATCATCATTACAGCGCCCTCCGGTGCAGGCAAAACCTCTATTACCAAGCATTTAATGCAGCATTTTCCGCAGCTGGCTTTTTCTATTTCGGCAGCTACCAGAAAGCCAAGGGGTACCGAACAAACAGGTGTTGATTATCATTTTATGAGTGCCGAAGATTTTAAAAATAAAATACAGCATAATGAATTTATAGAATGGGAAATGGTATATGAAGGAAAATATTATGGTACTTTAAAATCGGAACTGGAAAGAATATGGGCTCAAAATAAAGTGCCCATGCTGGATATTGATGTAAAAGGTGCTATACATGTGCAACAGCAGTTTCCTGAAACATCCCTCAGTCTGTTTATAGAACCGCCATCAGTGGAAGAATTAAAAAAGCGGTTGGAAAGTCGGGGTACCGAAACGTCAGAATCTTTAGCGGCCAGAGTAAATAAAGCTGCTTACGAACTGTCGTTTAAAGATCAGTTTAATAAAATAATTGTGAACGATGACCTGCAAACCGCCTGTGATACTGCAGTTGATATTGTAAATGCATTTATACGTTCTTAAAGTAGCATTTACCGGGTTTAAAACCGCCCAAAAGGTGAATTGTTTTTTCTTCCTTATTTTTATGCTATGGACTGGATGGCACTTTTAGCAATTATTGGTTCGTTATTATTAATCGGATTTTTTTCCGGTATTGAAATAGCGTTCATTTCTGCTAATAAATTATCTATTGAACTCAACCGGAAACAGGGTAACTATGCCGGCAAGGTATGGGGCTCTTACTCCGATAACCCTGCCCGCTTTATTGGCACCACACTGGTAGGCATTAATATTGTGCTGGTAATATACGGTTTACTTATTGGTGGTATGCTGGCGCCTGTTTGGGACTGGATAGCCCTGCAATTACCAAAATCACTAACCGAATCAGTTAAATACATCAAATTATTTGTAGAAACCGTAATGTCTACTTTAATTCTATTGTTTGTAGAATTTATTTTTAAAGCAGTGTTCAGGGCAAGAAATAACGAGATCATCAGCTCGGGCATCATCAGTTATATCGTTAGCTTTTTTTACTGGCTTCTGTCTTCTATTGCCTCGTTTTTTGTAAGCATTGCCGAATGGATATTGAAACATTTGTTTGATGTAAAAATGAATGATAAAAAAGATGTGTTCAGCAAAGTGGATCTGGAACATTTTTTACAGCAAAGCAAGGGGCATGAAGAAGAAGAAACCAGCGAGATCAATAAAGAACTATTTGAGAATGCACTTTCATTAAGTGAAATAAAACTAAGAGAATGCCTGATACCCCGAAAAGAAATTGAAGGGGTGGAAAGTAAAACGTCTATTGCAGAAGTAAAAGCGAAATTCATTCATACCCAATTAAGCAAACTGGTAGTTTATGATGGTAATATTGATACTATTACCGGTTATATTCACCAGCTCGATCTGTTTAAAAATCCTGCACAGGTAAGTGAAGTATTATTACCTATTCCCACCGTGCCGGAAAGCATGAGCGCCACAGATCTGATGAATAAATTCAGTAAAGAAAGAAAAAGTATTGCCTGGGTAATTGACGAGTTTGGTGGTACAGCCGGAATTGTTACCATGGAAGATATATTGGAAGAAATTTTTGGTGAGATAAAAGATGAATACGACACCGAAGAATTTGTAGAAAAGCAACTGTCGGGAAATGAATTTATTTTCAGCGGCCGCCTGGAGCTGGATTATATCACCGAAAAATACGAACTGGATTTCCCCGGTGAAGAAGGTGCAGAAACCTTGTCGGGTTATATCATTCAAAACAATGAATCCATTCCCAAACAAAAAGACCGCATCATTTTCGGCAACTACGAATTTGATATTTTAAATGTGAGTGATACCCGTATTGAAACGGTAAAAGTAAAAGTGCTGAAATGACCATTGCTGTAAATGCCTGTTTTTTACCCGGCAGCTTTCCCGATAGCGGCGGCCATTTTATTATTACCGGTTTTACTTCCTTAGCAGCACAGTTCACCCAACACCAATTCATTTTCATTTCTGATAAAGCCCTTTCATTTACTTTCCCTTCAGCAAAAAATTGTACCACTATTGTAGTAGGTCAGGAGGTAAAAACACCGTTAGGACTAAGGTACTGGCTCAATTATAAAGTACCCGCTGTTTTACTGCAGCATAAAGCAGATGTATTTGTAACCACTGCAGTAGGTATTTTGCGCACAAAAATTCCGCAATGTTTGCTGATGAATGATCTTGCTTTTTTGCAAGCACAGAACGGCCCGAAAAAAAATTGGAACAGATTTTTAAAAAACAATACCGGTAAATTTTTACAAAAAGCAGGTTCAGTTGCTGTTTCAACAGGCATTTTAAAACAGCAACTCATCAGCAGGTATGCAGTAAAGGATGAAGCAATAGTTTTGGTATATAAAAATGCACATCCGCTTTTTGAGCCTTTGGAATGGCAGCAAAAAGAAGCAGTAAAAGAACAATTTGCTGCAGGTAAAGAATATTTTTTGTACAGTGGCAATATCAGTACCAGCCAAAACCTGATCAATTTGTTAAAGGCTTTTTCATTTTTTAAAAAAAGGCAGAAAAGTAATATGCAACTGATATTAGCCGGTACAGGAAATTGCGAGGAAGCGTTTTCAAAAAGCCTGTCACTCTACAAATACAAAACCGATATTCAGCTATTGGAGCAAATCACAATGGAAACCCTTACTGCACTTACTGCAGCAGCATATGCAGTAGTGGATCCCGGTATGGACGAATGCTTCAGTACCGGAGCTGTTGAAGCAATGCAAGCCGGCATACCTTTTATTGGGAGCAATACTGGCTCCTTACTGGAAATATGCGGTGAAGCTGCAATGTATTTTAACCCAACCGATTTTAATGATATTGCAGATAAAATGATGCTGGTTTTTAAAGATGAGGATAAAAGAAATGAGCTGATCGCAAAAGGGATGGAACAGGCAAAAACATTCAGCAGACAGCATTCTGCCACACATCTTTGGCAAGCGGTACTTCATGCCATAAAATAGCACAAAGACATTAACTTCGCAGTTCGGAAAGCAATTACAACACAACTAATTATTCTTTAAAAAATGAATCAGTCAACAATAAAAATTGATGTATTATTAGATCCCAATAAAGTACCGGAACAAATCAACTGGCAGGCTACCGATAGCAGCGCAGATATGGCACAAAAAGCCAAAGCCATGTGTATTGCATTTTGGGATGGAGCAGATAAAACTGCCATGCGTATTGACCTGTGGACAAAAGACATGATGGTGGATGAAATGGCTGATTTTTATTATCAGATGCTGATGAGCATGGCCGATACTTTTAAAAGAGCCACACAGCAACAGGAAATGAGTGACGATATGAAGAAATTTGCCAAAGATTTTTTTGATAAATTCAAGGCAATTCAATTGAAAGAGAATCTGTAAGGTTGTGAATGGTGAATAGTGAATAGGCAATAGTAAATATGAATACTCTATGAACCATGAACTATGAATCATGAACCAATTAACCAATGAACCAATTAACCAATTAACTATATTCCCATGGGTTTAGAACAACAAATAATGGCAGAAATGAAAGATGCCATGAAAGCAAAAGACGAGGCCACTTTGCGTGGATTAAGGGCTATTAAAGCCGAAATCATTAAAGCCAAAACCGAACCCGGTGCAGGCGGAGAAATTGATGAAGCTACAGAGCAGAAATTTTTGCAAAAGATGATGAAGCAGCGCCGCGATTCATTGGAGATCTTCGAAAAACAGGGTCGTGCTGATTTAGCTAACAAAGAAAAAGAAGAAATGGCTATAATTGAAAGATTTTTGCCCAAACAGTTAGGCGAAGACGAGCTGAAAGGTATCATTGCAGCCATTATTGCTGAAACCGGAGCCGCTTCTCCTGCGGATATGGGTAAAGTTATGGGTGTAGCCAGTAAGCAATTAGCCGGCAAAGCCGATGGAAAAACCATCAGCAATATTGTAAAAGAATTACTGAGTAAATAATTTCAACTGCGTAAATGATCGACATTGTATTTGCTGTATTGATGGTGATTGCCTGTATTAAAGGGTATAAAAAAGGGTTGATCATTGCCCTCTTTTCTATCATTGCATTTATTATTGGTTTAGCTGCTGCATTAAAATTATCGGCCGTGGTAGCCCAATGGATTGACGGGCACGCTGCTGTATCAGCAAAATGGTTGCCGTTTATATCATTTGCCCTTGTGTTTTTTGCAGTAGCATTATTGGTAAACTGGGGAGGCAAGCTTATAGAAAAAACTTTTGAAATGGCATTGCTGGGTTGGATTAACCGGTTGGGTGGAATTGTATTTTATGCCACTTTATATATTATAATTTTTAGTATTTTTTTATTCTATGCTGAAAAAATACAATTGATTGAACCCACCACCATTCAGGCATCTGTAAGTTACAGTTTTGTTCAGCCCTGGGGTCCAATTGTAATTAATGGATTGGGTAGAGTGATACCAATTTTTAAAGATATGTTTACAGACTTAGAAACGTTTTTTGATACCATAAGTAACAAAATTCAGCATTAATTTTTAAGCTTATCTTATTTAACGTATTTTGCAGCACCTGATTACGCAAATGCGGGGTAAAACCACTTAACTAACGGGATGAGTTACGAAATTAAACAAGACGGTAAATTTAAGTTTATAGAAGAGGGAGAAGGTGAGCCATTGATGTTATTGCATGGGTTATTTGGTGCTTTAAGTAATTTTCAGGACCTGATTGAACACTTTCGCAAAACAAATAAAGTGGTGGTACCCTTACTGCCATTGCTTGACCTTGACCTTTTGCATACATCGGTAGGTGGTTTGCAAAAATTTGTACTGCGTTTTATAGAACACCGCAATTATAAAAATATTAATTTGTTGGGCAATTCCCTTGGTGGCCATGTGGCACTGGTACTGGTATTAAAACATCCTGAACACATTAAGTCACTTATCCTTACCGGCAGCTCGGGCCTGTTTGAAAATGGTATGGGCGACAGCTATCCCAAACGTGGTGATAAAGAATACATACGTACAAAAACACAACTTACTTTTTATAATCCCGCTCTGGCAACCGATGAACTGGTGAATGAAGTTTTTGAAATCACCAATAATCGTATTAAAGTGATCAAAATTATTGCGCTGGCAAAAAGTGCCATCCGTAATAATTTAGGCGAAGAACTGAACCAGATTAAACAACCCACCTGCCTTATTTGGGGAAATAATGATACTATTACACCTCCTTTTGTAGGTAAAGAGTTCAACCGCCTGATCCCCAACAGTGAGCTGCATTATATAGACCTTTGCGGCCATGCACCCATGATGGAAGTTCCGGAAGCTTTCAATCAAATTCTGGATCAGTTTTTGAATAAATTAAAAACGCCTGCTGCAACAGATTAACAAAACTTTTTGTCTGTATACTATTACTTACCGGGCCGCGTTATCATCTAAAGAGTAACACCCGTAACCAATCAAATTACAGCAATGTTAACCATAGAACTCATCAATAACAATATACCCCGCTTAAAACTGCAGGATACTGTGAGTAAAGCGCTGCAGTTGATCAACGATTTTCGTATTACGCATCTTCCGGTGGTTGCCGAAGATAAATATCTGGGTATGATCAGTGAAGAGGACCTGCTTGATGCAGAAGATGATAAAGCTCCTATGGAACTGATGCAGGAACATTTTGTTAATGCTGCGGTTCACGATAATGAACATTTTTTAACAGCTGTTAATTGCTGCAATCAGTTTGATACTACAATGGTTCCCGTGATCAATGAGGAAAGAGAATTACTGGGCGTAATAACCACTCCCGACCTGCTGAAAGCACTGGGTAATTTTGCCGGCACCAACGAAATTGGTGGTATTGTAGTTTTAGAAATGGAACGCAGCCAGTTTGCCATTTCAGAAATCAGCCGTATAGTGGAAAGTAATGACGCCACCATCTTACACTTAAATACCACGGTACATCCCGAAACCGGAATGCTTACCGTAACCATACATATCAATAAAAAAGAGATCGCTTCCATAGTAGCTACTTTTGAACGCTACGATTATGATGTGATTTATTATTTTGGTAACGAAAATTTTGAAAACGAAATTCATTCTAATTACCGCCACCTGATGAATTATCTCGACATCTGACCGACAGAACAGTTTTCTGGGTAAATTCATTCTCGCAAAATATTTTTCACCTGCCTATATTATGAAGTATCAGTAATGCAAGTGCTACAAAAAATATCAGTTTGCATCCTGCTTACACTGATTGTAATTACTGCCTGTAGTCAGAATAAGAATCAAATTACAACCATACAAATTGCTGGTCAGTTCGCCGATTCTTCTGCAAAACTGCATGTAAACAACATTATTGTAACCGGCAATAAACAAACCAAAGAATATATCATACTCCGCGAAATGCCCTTTGCTAAAGGCGACTCCATTGTAATTGGTCAGTTAAATGAAATACTGGAAAAAGCAAGGCAACAGGTATACAACACTACCCTATTTACCGAAGTAAAGCTTGATGTAGCAGTAGTATCTGCTTATGATATAATAGTTACGGTAACAATCAGAGAGCGCTGGTACATTTATCCCGTGCCACAGTTTAAACCTGTTGACCGGAATTTTAATGAATGGATAAAAACCTATAATGCTAGTTTAACAAGGGTAAACTATGGTTTAAAATTTGTGCATTATAATTTAAGCGGCCGCAGAGATCAGTTGCGCATTTATTTGCTGAACGGATTCAGCAGAGATTTTTCATTCAGCTATAATGCCCCTTACAGCAACAAAGCATTAACCGAAGGTTTTGTTATTGGAGCAGGCTATTCACAAAAAAAAGAAATCCCCTATAAAACAGATTATAATAATAAACTGCTCTTCTATACTTCCGATTCGTTGCGTAATAAATTTGTTGGTAACACTTTTTATATCACTGCCGGTTACACTGTAAGAAAAGGATTTTTTACAAAGCATTACTTCAATATTGGTTTTACTAGGCTTACCGTTAGCGACAGTATCTTACTGCAAAAAAATAATCCCTACTACCTGAATACCGGCACTACAACAGCAAGCATTTTTGAAGCTTCCTATGGCTGGCAATACGTAAATGTAAATAATGTGTTATATGC
>JBAXET010000123.1:0-8600 GCA_037140275.1 Ferruginibacter sp.
GTACAATATAAAAAATAACATCAGCAGGTTGATGAATTCAGTAGCTGTACTGTTTAATACATCCGGAATAGAAGATGATATTTTTGCAGCAACAGACCTTGTATTTTCATTGCTGAATATTTTTATACCTGTAGAGGTTTCCAGTTTATCAAAAAATATCTGAAGGCCCTGTATTACTTCCTGCTGGTTATTTAACAAAGAACTGATTTTTGGAGTAACCATTATTACAGTAATATAAACGGGTATGGCAACAATGATTACGCATCCAATAATTAAAAGTATTGCAGTAAGTCCTTTATTCCATTTCTTTTTCTGAGTTAATTGCTGAAACCAATTTCGGGTAAGTATGTATAAAGTAATGGCACCTAAAAATCCGGGTAGAAATATATATAACTGCTTTAGTAGTAATACAGCCAGTAAAGCTATAATTAAAAGCAAGGCCAGCTGCCTTAAACGATTATTGAATGATGCAGGCATAATCAAAATTACTTAATAGCCAACAAATCAGCAGGGATATTAATCTTTCCATACCGATGCGCCTTCGCTGCAATTGGAACAGATATCAATATTCTTACGGCTTTTCATTAGTTCACTACGGAATTGCCTGTAATTATCGTTGTTCCATATCTCTTTAAAGGACTGATTTTTTAAATTGCCCAGCTGGTGCAGGGCATCCTTATCAAAACAACAGGGTACTACTAAACCATCCCAGGTAATTACATTGGCATGCTGCAGTTTCCAGCATCTGTTGGCCATTTTATTTTTGGGTGTATAAGTACCATCTGTATTTTTTTTGTAGCGGCTGAACTTTTCAATGGTAGGGATCAGATTATTAGGATCTTTTTCGTAGTCGTATACCTGTGCGGTTTTAAAACGTACTTCATTCACTCCTACTTCTTTTGCCAGTTGCTTAATGTCTTCAATCTGATGCTCGTTGGGTTTTACCACTAAAAACTGAAAAAATACAAAAGGAGTTGTGCTTTTTAACTCCTTTTTCCATTTTACAATATTCTTAGCTCCTTCAATCACTTTATCCATATTGCCGCCCACACGGTATTGCTGGTATACATCCTGTGTGGTACCATCAATAGAGATGATTAATCTGTCGAGCCCGCTTTCCACCGTGCGTTTTGCATTATCATCTGTTAAATAATGTGCATTGGTGGAAGTAGCGGTATAAATTCCTTTGGAAGATGCATACTTTACCATTTCCAAAAAATCGGGATTTAAATAGGGCTCACCCTGAAAATAAAAAATCAGGTAAAGTAATTCCTTGTAAATATCATCAATGGTAGATCTGAAAAAATCCTTCTGCAACATACCTGTTGGTCGGGTAAACTGCCTTAGTCCGCTGGGACATTCCGGACAACGCAAATTACAACTGGTAGTAGGTTCAAATGAAATAGAAACCGGATAGCCCCATTGCACAGGCTTATTCAGTATGCGGCTGGCATAAAAACTGCTCAGTACTTTTATACCGTTCCAAAAACGGCGAAAAGTAAGTTTACTTAATAAGTTGGTGCTATCGTTCCAGTTAAATTGAGGCATTACGCAAAAGTACTTGATTGTGTTACTTGTTTAGCAACACCCCCTTAATGTCGTGTTTATTAATAAAGCCAATATACCTCGAATCCTGAGCATTGTGCCTGTTATCGCCCAACACAAAATAGCAATCCGAAGGAATAGCCAGGGGCCCAAAATTATCAGTGGTCCAATAAGGTCTATCCCTCATCCAGGCAAAGGCACTTGAAGTATCTTTAATAATATGCGGAATGAATTTTACAGCGTGCTGATATTTTTTCAATACAGTCTTTTCAAATGTTACAATTGTGGAATCGGCGCTCGCTGCAGGAAGGAACTGATCTTCACTAATTTCTTTGTCCTCCTCTTTAATTTGTGCATAGTCGGCATTGCTAATTGAAAACTGATTTTTTAGATTAAGTTCTTCATCAAAATTTTTATTATTTACCCATAAGATTCCATTTTTCATTTCAACGATATCGCCGGGCATGCCGCAGAGGCGGTACACAAAACGGGAACCGGGTTTAGTATCGGGCATATAAGTGGCTTGTAAAGAATCTGCGTAAGCACTTGTGATAACTAAAAAGTTGAAGGGTTGTGGGGTTTTAATATTACTTACCATTATATACTCCCCTTTTTTTATGGCAGGTTCGTTGGTAATTGTGGGAATATGATACAATCTTAAAGCGCCGGTTACACTTCCTGCAACCAGTGCAAAAACAATCGCTACGCAAATCATTGATAGCAGGATCAGTATTTTTTTCATAACTGTAAAAATAAAAGCCAGCACAAATGTACTGGCTAAAATGTTTATCCGGCAATAGGTTTATTTATTACTGAGAGATGTAGTGGCATTATCAACCACATCTTCATCAGCATCATCTGCTTTAACTTTTGCGGGTTTAAAGCTAAGTGTATTGCTGGCAAATTTTTCGTAGTTTTTAAATATCACATTCAGGGTGATAAAATTCATTACATAAGAGCGGGTTTCGGCAGGCAGGTATTTTTTTACATCCCAAAAGGTAGGATTAACCTTGCCCGTTTTTTCCATAGCTTCCCATACATTACCCACACCACAATTATAACTGGCCACTACCAATAAAGGATCGTTATTTAAGTTACGGTTCCTGTCTTTTAAATAACGGGCTGCGGCATGTGTGGATTTTACAAAATCTTTACGGTCGTCTTTTACAATTAGTTTTTTAATCTTTTTGGTTTCTTTTTTAGCAATTGCTTTTTTTAATTCCCTTTCTTTTTTCTTTTTTTCAGCCGCCGATAATTGGGGAGCATATTTTAATCCATATTCTTTAGCCACTTCATCCATAATTTGCCAGTATCCCACTGCACCGGCTTTAGACACTGCATTGGCATTAAAAGCACTTTCCAGCGCCAATAAAACTTTATACTCTTCCGGTAAATGATGCTTATTTAAAATAGTAATCGCTTTTGGAAAATATTTTTTTCCTTTGTTATAGGTGCGTATCAGGTAGGCCCTTCGGTTGCTCGAAAACTTTTCAATATAGTCTAATGATTCCTCTTCATTACCGCTGAGTAAATCGGGAAATATAATATTCGTTTCACCACTATTACAATCAATGTCTTCCTTTACAATAGTATTTACCTGCTGCTTTTTTACAGTATGAGGTTTTTTGTGTTTATGCTGTGCTTCAGCTGAGAAGTGGGTGACTCCAATTAAAACCACACTTAAAACAGCGCTGTAGATACAGCTTACAAAAGAATTTTTTTTAATCATATGTAATTGAATTATAGCCGGGGTTGTTAAAAAAGCATGAGTTGTAATAACGACCTTAAAAATCCTTTATTGCTTCTTCACAAAACTTTAGGATTTGTAATATATATAAACCCGTAGTTCTCATTTATCAAAAATTTATAAGTATAAATAGTGGCATTTACTGCAAATTTGCAGGGGCTATCCAATCAACAGGTATGGCAGTTTAAAAACGTGGCAAAAAAGAAAAAAGGGCCCCTCAAACCCATTATTATTGCATTAATCTACCTGACTTCGGCTGTTTTAGCCGTTTATTTGATTACCACTTATGTAAACAGGCCCAAATTTGTACACTATCCCGCCTTTGGTATTCCAATTCCTGTTAATTACAGCATTCATGGCATTGATGTAAGTCATCATCAGGCTGCGATCAACTGGGGTGATGTAAAAAATATGCAGGACCAAAACCTTAAGATCGGGTTTGCTTTTATAAAAGCTACTGAAGGATTGAGCGGGGTTGATAATACCTTTCGCCGAAACTGGTTTAAAGCAAAAGAGGCAAAACTGCCCCGGGGAGCCTATCACTATTTTATTGCCAGTAAAAGTGGTAAGGCGCAGGCAGAAAATTTTATTGATAATGTAATACTGCAAAAGGGCGATCTGCCGCCGGTACTGGATATTGAAAAAACATTTGGTATATCTGAACAAGAGCTGCAGCAAAGAGCAAAGGACTGGCTGCTGGCAATTGAAAAACAGTATAAGGTTAAGCCCATTATTTATACAAATGTAGATTTTTACGAAAACTTTTTAGCAGGTAGTTTTGATGATTATCCGCTTTGGGTAGCACACTATTTAGTAAAAGATAAGCCCCGTATAAAACGAAACTGGCAGTTCTGGCAGCATAACGAAACTGGCAGGGTGAATGGGGTGGATGCTTATGTTGACTTTAATGTTTTTAATGGCGACAGTACTATGTTTAAAAAGATATTGCTCAAATAAACCTGCTGCATTTTCAGCTTTAATTACGAACTTGCTACAACTATGCTAAAATAAATTATCGTATAAATAATAAGGATGGAAGAGGATGCAATAGAATTTTTAATTAAGATAGTTAATACTATTGCGGCTATTGCTTTGTGTATGATGCTGAATATTAGTTTAGGCATCTATTTCAATTTTGCTTTTTTTGATACAGCCCCCAATTGGAAGAATATATTGTACTATGTTTTTTTTATTGTGAGTATGGTATTGCTGGTAAAATATTTATACCGTAAATGGAAATCCTGATTTTATTTTTTCTGATTAACATCTTTAAAATTTCACTACATTTAAAATACAAAACCAACAGCATGATGCTTAAGCGTTTTTGCAAGTATGTAGTTATATCTGGTACCATTATAATCTGGATTATAAAATTTGCCTTAAGGCCTTTTGTGCATTTCTCTAAGCCCACAAAATACCTGATGGGTATTGCACCTAACCTGCTGGGTTCTTTTTTATTACCATTGGGTTGTTACTGGTTACTGAGCAGATTTATCGATTTACATTCAGATAAACAATTGCGATGGTTTTGTATTGTGTGTTTTCTATTGCTGATCATCAACGAACTCTTACAACTGATTCCTGTATTTGGCCGCACATTCGATTATAATGATATTGTCGCTTCTGCAGTTGGATTAACGGCTTCTTATTTTTTATGCAGTAAGTATTTATTTGGGGTGCCGGTTAATTGGTATAAAGGTAAATTGGTTAATTAGGTAATTAGTAAAACAGTTAATTAGTAAATCGGTTAATTTGTAAAACAGTTAATTAGTTAATTGGTGACTACTGATTAACCAGTTAACCAATAAACGATTTAACCAACTAACTACTGTGATCTGCCACAATTACCCATTTGTTTTTTACTTTCTTAAACAGCAGGGTAAAATGTCCGCCAATATCACCAATGCTGCGGGTTAAATGCCATTTGCCCACCACAAAAAAGTATAATACAGATAAGCGTTTTCTTTCAATAATATCAAATTTCAGTTTGCCCATTGCTGCAGTATCAGGATAATTTTTTTTATAATTCTCCCGAGTTTTTTTCCAGCCATAAGTAACCCCGCTTTTTCCAATAAACATTAATGAATCGCTTTGCCAATAGGTGCCCATAAAGCGGTCGATATCTCCTGCATTCCATGCAGCCAATTGTTCATCCATGGCATTTTTTATAGCCGTTTCATCTTTTGACTGTGCATGTGCTGCAGTTATTACAAAAACAATAAAAGAAATAAAGAAGAGTGCTTTTTTCATGATGTTTATATTGAACAATAAATATAAACCATCCCCACCAATTAACTAATTAACCAATTAACAGATAAACCAATGAACCATTAATGCTGATGATGCGGAGATGCACATTTACTCTTATGGCAAAGCCTGTAATTATAATAATGTGCCGATACAATGAAAATGACAGCAACAGATAAAAAAGCAAATTCAAACTCGTGAAATACCTGTTTTAAAACCAAAAAAACAAAACCAAAAAGAAAAATAAATACAGGAACAAATGATTGGTGATGTTTAACATAGCCATGAAATAAAGAATAAGAGCCTACTGCAAAAGCAAGAGCGATCATGCCCCATTCAAACACCAGATTGTGGATGATATTGATACCAAATACCGGTAACGAACTTACCAGCACCGGCAATAAAGCACAATGTATAGCGCATGCAATGGAGGTTGCAATACCTAAAACGTCCCAGTTTGTTTTTATTTTCACGTTGAGCCTGCAAAGATAGTATATTTGCAATATTGTTGCAAGTTTTTAAAAAGACTTATATCGTTTTATAGGCAGGCAGCAACGTAAATTTGCAAAAAGAATTTTATGAGCAGGAAGTTGTTGATCTATGTTGGTTTTTTTGCCTTATTACTGGGGGGCTTTTATTTGTTGGTATTCAGAGACTATGATTTCACCAAATCAAATCTGAAGGTGATCAATAATGTGCAGGAGTTTTCTTTTATTAATCAGGATGGGAAAACCATTACTCAAAAAGACCTAGAAGGTAAAGTATATGTAGCCGAATATTTTTTTACTACCTGCAAAGGCATTTGTCCTAAAATGAATGCCAATATGCGCCGCGTATTTGACGCCTTTAAAAACGAACCTGGCTTTGTTATCATGTCACATTCTTGTATGCCCGAAACCGATTCGGTACCCTTGTTAAAAGCTTACGAAGCTAAAATGATCAATGGCGAACTGGTTAAAGCTCCAGATGGTTCCTATACCATGGGTCCTAACATTAAAACGGGTCCGGTAGAAAACCCCAACTGGAATTTTTTAACAGGAGATAAAACTTTATTGTATAAAATTGCCCGGGAGAGTTATATGATCGATAATAACAAACCCGATTCTACCCAGCTGATTAAAGACCAGTTTATACATACCCAGTTTTTTCGACTGGTAGATAAAATGGGCCGTTGCAGAGGAGAAGTATATGATGGTTTGCAAAATGACGAAGTTGATAAGCTTATTAAAGATGCCAAAGGGCTGCTGAAAGAGAGAATAACTACCCAGCATTTTATGGGTGGATTTAGCAGCAACCCAAGCTAGGTTGTGAATGGTGAATTGTCAATAGTGAATAGTCAATAGCCGTTTGCATTTTGCTGTCATTTTTATAAAATTATAACACACTAAATACACCCATTCACTATTCACCATTGACCAAATGAATGATCTTTTCGACATACTAAAAAAAAATCAGCTGAGCATTACCGACAGCCGTAAAAAAATACTGGAGCTTTTTTTAAAAAGTCCGGGTGCTTTGGCGCATGCCGATATTGAAAAAAACACTGGTGAAGTATTTGACCGTGTAACCGTGTACCGCACCCTGCAAACCTTTGTAGAAAAAGGTATCATTCATAATATACCCACTACCGATAATTCTATTTTATATGCTTTGTGTAAACAGGATTGTGAAGCCGGTCATCATCACGATAATCATGTGCATTTTATTTGCGACCAATGCAGTAAAACCATTTGTTTAGATGATGTAACGGTGCCCGAAGTAAAATTACCCAAAGGCTTTACTCCCAAACATGCCGAAATGGTGGTGAAAGGAGTTTGTAATGATTGCAAGTGATGTTTCTCCTCTAATTCTTTCAACCCTAAACATGGCAGTACAAAGCAGCATCCGCCCCGAACTATTTAAAGATTTAACAGAGATGGATGTAAACGGTTTTTGTGTTGACCTGCACAATGATTATGATTGCCTGAAATTAAGATTAAGCGATGATGAACTGCTGATGAGTTTTAAAAGCATCAGGGATAAAAGCAAATATGCCTTAGTAATACTCCAGTTTAAGGCAGTTGAAATTAAAAAGCTGCATGTTGATTTTGGAGTGGAAGCTCAACACAAAACCATCGACCGTTTACACCGCTGCAGGTTTTTACAAGATGAAGCTTTGATTGAATATTCAAATGAAGGCAAAGCATTTTATGCATTAGAATTTTGTGAAGGGTATGCATTAGAATTTTTTGCAGAAGAATTGGTGTTGATACTGGAATAGTAATTGCACAGTAAAGCCCAATGAATTCATTGGGCTTTATTATAAATGTTTATGCTTTTATTTTTTCATCTCCCCTTCTACAAATTCCATCAGCACTTTTATTTTTTCAGGACTAAAATCAAATTGTAATCCCGCAGTTTCAAATAACTGAGGTAATGTTTTGGTGCCGCCCAATGCCAATGCGGTGCAGTAATTATCCAATGCCTGCTGCGGATTTTTTTTGTACTGCATCCACATGCCAATAGCGCCTAATTGTGCAATACCATATTCGATATAATAAAAAGGCACTTCAAACAAATGTAACTGTCGCTGCCAGGCGTTGCTTCGGTAATTTTCCAGTCCGCTGTAATCAATCACATCATCCTGAAATTCTTTTAAAATACTATTCCAGGTAGCAGTACGTTCTTCATTTGTATGTGCAGGATTTTGATATACCCAATGTTGAAATTTATCTATAATGGCAATCCATGGAAAAATGGTGATCACTCTTTCCAGTTGATGTTCTTTGGCTCTTTTCAAATCAGCTGCATTATCAAAAAATGTTTCCCATTGATCCATGCTGAATAATTCCATACTCATACTGGCTACTTCAGCAATTTCCATGGGATATTCTTTAAAGCCACTCAGCTCTAACGGATGCGCTAAAAAAGAATGAATGGCATGTCCGCCTTCATGTACCATGGTGGTAACATCATGCATTTGTCCGGCTGCATTCATAAAAATAAATGGCGCTCCGCTTTCTGCCAGGGGACAGTTATAGCCGCCGGGGGCCTTACCCATCCTGCTTTCAAGATCAAGATG
>JBAXET010000124.1:0-8595 GCA_037140275.1 Ferruginibacter sp.
CATAATAAAAAAGCAATAAAAAAAACAAATGCAATCCGTTTGTTATCCAGTGTATTAAGTAATAAATTATATAGAGAATAGGCTGCTATTGCAGACACAACAATCTGTAGTATGCCTATAAAAAGAAAACTGATTGAAAGCTTTATACAAAAAGCAATTATAATAACATAGATTATATAAGGGATATTAAAAAGGCCGTTACTAAATGGCTTCCCCTCCAACAAGCCATTGGCTTCATTAATATATTTTACTGCCTCGCCTCCTGTATTTATTCCAAAATAAAACAGGAGCAGTAGGCTTACTATACCATATATGATAAGGCTTACAGAAATTTCTTTATACAAAAAGAATTTACCTTTTATCATTTGGCTTTTTTATGATTATATTTTTCTTCCTTCCATGGCCTTACTTACTGCAGTATCCATCAAACGCTCTGCATATGGCCGTGATACTGTATTAAGTTCCTCTGTTTTTGCCTGAATCAGGTTTTTGTCATTCATTTGCAATGCCAGTTGTAAAGCCTGCATAGCTAAGGATGTAGCACTGATTTCTGCAGCTGTTAAAGCAGTAATATTTTTATGCATGAACTTTTCGGTGGTTTGCAGTAATTGCTCTGCTTCTGTTTGAGCTTCAACCAATGCCCTTTGTGCTATATCTTTTTCTGCATGCTGCATCGAATCTAATAACATTTGCTCCACCTGCTCATCGGTTAATTCATATTGAGGTTTAACTTCTATAGCCTGCTCCACGCCACTTCTTAATTCTTTGGCTTTTACCACCAGTATGCCATCTGCATTTATTAAAAAACTTACTTCCACCTTTGGTAAACCTGCAGGCATGCCCGGAATACCTGTAAGATTAAACTCTGCCAGCTTTCGGTTATGCTGCACCATATCTCTTTCACCCTGATAAACGGCTATTTTAATGCCTGTTTGCCCGTCTTTATAAGTGGTGTACTGCCTTGCAGCTTTTGCCGGAATTTTTGAATTTCGGGGTAATAGCACATCCATTAAACCGCCCATGGTTTCTAAGCCAAGCGAAAGTGGGGTAACATCCAGCAATAATAAACCCTTTGTATTTCCTGCAAGAATATCAGCCTGTATGGCTGCTCCCAGCGCCACTACTTCATCAGGATTAACAGTATCATTCACCGGCTTGCCAAAGAATTCACTCACCATTTGTTTAACCAGTGGCGTACGGGTACTGCCTCCAACCATTACCACTTCGTCAATTTCTTTTTTTGCAAGGCCGGAATCTTTAAGTGCATTTTTACAGCAATTGATTGTTCTTTCTAAAACCGGAGTAATGATGCGTTCAAAAGTATCTCTGTTTAAGGTAATTTCCTTTCCTTTAAAACCGGAACTAAATTGATTTTGTGCAGATAATATTATTTTAGCTTCCTCAGCTTTTAAACGTAATTGCTGACGGTTCTCTGTAACATCACCGGCAAAATCGTATTGCTCCATCCAAAAATTTACAATAACTGCATCCAGATCATCTCCTCCTAAAAAAGTATCTCCATTGGTAGATAACACTTCAAAAATGCCATCATTGATTGTTAAGATAGAAATATCAAAAGTGCCGCCTCCAAGATCATATACCGCAACAGTTTTTACCTGTGATTTACTTATTCCAAAGCCATATGCAAGGCTGGCAGCTGTAGGCTCATTAATGATACGCAACACATCTAATCCAGCCAGTTTTCCGGCATCTCTGGTTGCCTGACGCTGTGCATCATTAAAATATGCCGGCACTGTAATTACTGCTTTGCTTACAGGAGTTTTTAAAAGATGTTCTGCCTGTTTTTTAAGTTCTTTTAAAATAAGTGAAGATAAATCAACCGGAGAATAAAACTTTTCATCCACCTGAACTTTCACCAACCTTCCTTCATCGTCAATTATTTTATAAGCAAAAGCATCTGATTGTGATTCAATGTCTTTATATGTTTTACCCATCAGCCGCTTGGCAGAAAAAATAGTATGAGAAGGATCTGATAGTAAATATTGCCTTGCAGCCTCGCCAACCACCACCCCGCCTTCTTTGCTAAAGTGAATAACAGATGGCACCAGCGAACTGCTGTCATGCTCTTTTAATGCAACAGGATTCTTACTTTCCGGATGAATGATTGCAACCAAACTATTAGTAGTACCCAAATCTATTCCCACAATAATTTCGTCCTGCTGCAAACTTCCTGTGGCTATGTTGATAGCTATTTTAGCCATTTTATTTTATTTTTTGCAAAGGTAATAAAATAAAAAAGAGGCTGATGTTTAAATCAGCCTCTTAGGTATAAGTTATCCGGTTTAGCGGATGATTACCATTTTTCCGTATCCGTTATTAAAGTACTGATCTGTTTTGTCCGCTTTTTCTTTATACTTGTCAAGTGATTTCCCGTTTAAATTGGTGATTACCCTGTACAAATAAACTCCATTGGCCAGTTTTTGTCCGTAGGTATCAGTACCATCCCATTTGAATTCTGTAATATTTCTTCCAATATGTATTGGACCAAGTTCATCTTTAGTAATTTCCCGGACTACCTTACCACTAATGGTTAATATTTGTATCCTTATATTTTGTGGCACTTCGCTACCGGTTACAGTAAATACAAATGCAGTGGATGTGGTGAAAGGGTTAGGATAATTGAGCAGGTTAGAAATCATTGGTTTATTAATCACACTGAATATTACTCTGTATTCCAGATTCCCTGTTTTATTTCCTACCACATCTTTTCCTGAAACTACCAGTTCATAATCGCCATCCTGCGGAAAATATGGCATCAGTTCAATACTTGCCGTATTTTCTCCGCTTCCTAAATTGGCAGGATTAAAACGCATGGTATCGCCAAAATTATACTTGTGTACCGACTTGTCGGGGAATATTACCTGCACTTTCATTAATGCAGTATCACTTAATGCCATAAACCTGCTTTCATCTTTCAACTTAATATAGATATGTGGTTTTGACGCAACTATATCTTTATTTAAAATGTGCACCCCGTCAAATGTAACATCCAGTAACGGATTGTAATTGTCGGGCTTTACATAAAAGTCTTTGAAAAGTATATTATTAAAATGCGACTCTTCTAACTGATCGTTATTAGGATTCACTTCCAGGAACAAAGTATTATTACCCGGATAATTTTTGGTGTCAATTTTATATTGTACTACCAGAGTATCTCCTGCTACCAGTAACTTTCCCTTTGGTAAATTAACCGGATTAGGGAAATTCTTATTATCAGTAATAGTGAATTTAAATTTCATGGTACTGTCAAAAGCAGTTGGACTGATATTTTTGAAAGCCACTTTAAAATCAATCAGATCGCCCTGTTCAACGGTATCTTTCATTTGGTATAATAAGTTGGGGGCAACTGCACCTTCCGGTATTGGGGTGTAATTCAGCCTCCAGTATTTTAATTGATAAGGAGATCCGGTTACTACGTCCCTTGTATACATTTTCAATTTTACATAAGGGTACTGAATGGGGTCTATACTTGAAATGTCTACATTTTTATTAGTGGAGTCGATGGTATATAAATTAGTTTCCACTCCGGCATTATTAACACCAATAACATTAAAAGAAACGGAATCGTTACTGGCTGCCTCAACCGAATTACCCCTCCAACGGAATTGTTGCCAGCTTTTAGCAGGGCCAAATAATGGTGATTCAATAGTTCCCGAGCCTTTATATGACACCCCTGTTGTTTCTAATTCAATTTTGTCAAAAATATCTGTAGATAATTTCCACTGTGGTATAAAACTATTGTCGCCCTTTTTATAAATAAAATTAAATGCTCTTGGACGGTTGAATGAATCGACCTCATTAAACCCTGCATTTTTCAACCTGTGATACAAGGAATTTCCTGATCCTAGTACCGAAGTATCTCCTTTCCAGTCATCGGCATAGGTATTTGATGCAAAAGCTGTTCCAGATGTATATCTTACTACAACATAGTAGCCTGCAGGAATCATATCTAAAAACTGAACAGCGGCAACCCGTTTAGCCTGATTTAATATATTATACTGGAAATTCCACACTCTCGTAGGTCCGCAAACATTATCGCTATTATATAGTCCAGTGCCCGGATATACATTCTGCATTGGAGTCATATCAATAGGATTGAACACATTGAAAATAATTGCTGATATACCACAAACACTTCTGATAGTATTATTGCCATTTACAATAACGGTAAAATCATCTGCATTTGCCGCAGCTGTTGGGAAAACACCATTCTTTATTTTTATTGCGGATATTGATTGTTTGTATTTGAACTCTCTTCCGGCAGTATAATTAATATCTGTTAATGCAGATTTTAAATGTTGAAAATAATGTGACTGATTAAATCCTGAAGTACTGGTTGATAAATAAATAAATGATGCAGCATTCCATACAACAGTTGCTGATCCAAGTGGTACAACTGAAGTTCTCCAATAATATACACTGCTGTCTGTAAAAGTAATATTAGTGGGTTTAAACTCTACTATGCCTCCTATTCCTGTAACGGTATATGATTTTTTAAAGGCAGAATTAAACGATTCTGTAGTATCCACTTCCATTATATACTGTCTTGAAGAAGAAAGCGGATTAGCCGTATTGGCAGTATAGGTTATATTTTGCTGATTAACGATAGATAAATTATAAGGATATACCGGACGGAGTTCATCTTCGTAAATAAAGAATTGCTTTTCTGCAGTATTATTCAACTCTGAAAGTTCAGCTACTTTATTATCAACATCAAGGGTTACTATAATTTTATTGAGGCCTTTAAAAGTAATTGGGTTTATTGGAACAACTAATGACACAGAATCTGTATTTTTTATGGCCAGTATCTTTTGGTCAAATAACACTTTAATACTGTCATTGGGTAATTTGTGTTTTATAAGTACACGGATGGAATCGTTAATGGCACTGCCTATATTCATCATTTTAACATCCACAGTAAAATTATTATCCGCCACACTAATTACCGAAGGACTAACTTTTATCAATTGTTCCTCTATTACATAATCGGGCTTAGTAAAATAATTAATTCTCAATGCAGGGTCGCCATGAAGCGCCAATTCTTCAAGGTGAATTCTGGTATAATAGTTCAGAGAGAAGGGACTACTTCCTAAATCACTGATAACCTGTTTCAACTGATCACCAATTGTACCTCCGTAATTGAGCAAACTAAATTCATTATAAGTGCCCATATTATAATAATCCAAAAATGGCTCAATACCAAAATGGGTGTCTGCAAAAAATCCAATACTACCCCTGCCGTTTGCAAAAATATATTTTTCTGACAGCGACATATTACCAGCTAAACGGGATGCATCATAATTGTAATAATTACCAGCACTACAGCCACTAACATTAAAAAAAGGATATTTACCCTGATTTTGATACAATTCAGGATTATTGAAGTTAAATGCAAGTGTGTTTGCAGAGGAGTGGCCAAAGTAAGTAATGTAGCCAAGCCCTTCTTTAAACAATTGTTCTATACGAGCACTACTTGCATCCTGAATGGCACCTGAACTGGATTTCGCAAATGTTTCAACATGAGCGCCCATTAAAGTGTCTGTTGCAATTTTTTTGTAATCATTTAAGTGTCCAATAAAACTTACGGTCTCTAAGCTATCTGATCCTCCTGCAACATGTATAAAATTTTTCATCCAGGCTTTATCTGCAATAGTTTGACTGGTTGATTTTTGTGCCAGTTCGTATTCCTTCATTTTTTGCAGGTAATTGCCCACCTCATTGCCGTTAATTGCACCCAAACGGCCAACAGGTGTAATAGGGACCAATGTTCCCGGATTACTTACCAGTAATACATCTGAAGCAGGCCATCCAAAAGTTGGTACCAGACTAAGTTTATCAACATCAGTATTATAATCCCCATTGGCTTTAAACTCACTGAATTTATAGTCATAGTAAGTAACTGCTCTTCCTATAAGGAAAACAAATTTTGGTTTTACTGTAAATTGCTGGTTAGCAAAGCGGATAAAATCCCTGATGGCAATTGGATGTTTTTTTATTCCAAAACCAAACTGATCAGCTAATTCAGTTATATCGTACACTTTGGCATTGTATCCACCACCTGCTACAGAACTTCTATATTGCCTGTATTGATCCACATTATTTATTCCGCTACCATTATCATATAATGCGGAATTGCTAATTATAATATAATCTCCCTGATTGGCAGCAAGATTATAATTCACAAAGTTTTTTGAAGTAAGCTGACTGATCAGTTTAACATTTGATACATCCTGACTAATCAAATTAAATTTACGAACTGGGTCAGATGATGCCGGCAAGGCAAATTTAACCTGCCCTGCAGTACCGATATCGCCAATAAACCTTAGTCCGTTATTAATATCATACAATACCGGCGCAACTCCATTATTATTAAAGTTGTTTATCACCAGATAATTTCCGGCAGCAGAGGCTGCTAATTCAAAATAGAAACTCTTTTCCGCATTAAAATTAAATGTAGCCGGGTAGGTAACTGAAAAAGCTGCTACCGCTACATAATCATTGGCAGGATTAGAAGAGCTTTCCCCTCCCATTTGAACCACCAGGGAGGTAAGATTAGGCAAAATAGTCAGTGGTAAATTTCTAACAGTATCTTTTCTGTAAGAAAAATATGGCATTGGGCTTGGCGAAGGCAAAACCGGTACCCCATAAAATTTTGCGGTTAAATTTCTTGTATATAAAGGCGAATTGCCTACTGCATTAATTGTAAATGTTACGCTATTGGCAGGGCCCAGATTGTATTTGTTAAGATTGCCAATTCCTTTACTTAAAAGTGCCGCACTGTTAATTCCCCTGCTGGTCCATCCTTCTCCAATATCATAAGAAGACGAGTATACATTTTCACCCAATGTTTCTGCATAGCCCGGATTAAGCACATCTTTATAATGATTTTCAATCCTGCGTAAAAAATAGGCATCAGCAGGTAGCACATTGGTACCTACAGGATTTGCAGCATTGGAATACCTTAAATTTCCTCCAGATGCATTAACTGTTAAGTAATATGCTGCCGAGTCTGTAAATAAACTGTATTTATCATCGAGCTGATAATCCGGATTTCTGTATAAGTCTTTATCCGGTTTACCATCATTCATTTCTCCCCAAAACTCAATATAGTCGGATGCCCCTAATACTCCACTGGCCACAGATGTATATAATCTTATCTGCTTACCATTGCGCCAAAGCTGAAAATTTTGAGCCGGTGCTGACCCCAATCCGGCGGCCTGAAGCACGGGTTGACTAATACGGCAAAAAGTATCTTTTGCAACAAAAAATTTATAATAGGTCTTGCTGTAATCAATCCAGTTATTGCTCAGCTGACCAAAGCCAACCATTGCTGTAAGAACAACTGCAAGTGTTAATAAAACTTTTTTCATAACAATGGAATTTCTTTTAGTCATTCTCTTTCTTAACCAGATTTATCCGTAAAGAAAAAATATGAGTATATAATGGATTTGCCTGATTGGCAAGATTTGTAAAAGCATAATCTAACATCAGGTTTTTGATTTTAAAACCAGCGCCTACACTGGGCTGATATATCCAAACTTTTTTAGTATTGGTAGAATCTCCGTCGGAAATTGACTGCTGAAAATTGGTGATCCCTCCTCTAACAAAAAAAACATCTTTAACAGATGCTTCCAAACCCAGATGCGGATCAATACTTACCGGATTGCTGCTAAAAACTGTATTTCGTTTTCCGTCAAAAGTAAAATCAAGATTCGCTTCTGCCATAAGATTTACAGCATTACTGAGTTTGAAGTTATATCCTCCGCCAACAATAATCCTTGGTGCGGTAAGCTCTGTAGATTTTACAGGAATTTCATTTTTGGTAAGATATAACACTTCTTTTTCCTTATCGGTAAAATGAAAAGACCAGGCATTAAATGTTGAGGTTAAATCTTTTGCCACCACACCAAAATGTCCTCTTTTACCATGTATCTGAATACCTGCATCCAAACCAAATCCCCAGGCTGTTGCAAAACTGCCCACTTTACGGTAAATAACTTTTGCATTAGCACCAAAACTGATATTGGTATTTTCGGTGGTTTTTATATTTTGGGCAAAAGACAACAGTGCTGCCCAATCAGCAACAGAAAAAGTTTTAATCTCGTTATAATTAATACTGCCGTCCGGCTCTACAAGAAACAATGTATTAGGAATTTCATCCACTGCAAAACGCAGTACAGAAATACCTAAAGTTCTTTTGTTATCATTAACCGGAATAGCCAATGCAGCGTAGTCATATTTGGCTATGCCGGCAAAATACTCGGCATGCATCAGATTAAGATTGGGAACATCTTTTACGCCTGTTAAACCAGCAGGATTCCAATAGCCGGCCGTGGCATCATTTGCACTGGCCACCTGAGCACTGCCCATAGCAAGGCCCCGTGCACCAGCGCCAATATTTAAAAATTCGTTGGAATATTTTCTAAACTGAGAAAAGCCTGTTGCAGGCAACAGCAACAACACCAGGCAAGCTATTTTAGTGCTTCTTCTCATAATTGCGTTAGGGGTTTGTGTGCGCATTTTAAAGGATATTAACCAATAAACGTATTTATACTTGGCAAATTGTGTTAATAT
>JBAXET010000125.1:0-8583 GCA_037140275.1 Ferruginibacter sp.
TAATTATACTATTCATTGCTTGCTTTGGCACAGTTGCCCAAACAACCAATAAACCCATTAACCAGTTAACCATTACCCCCGGAGCAGAACGCATGGAAGTGTACTTACCCTATCTGAAAGGTAAAGCTGTAGCGGTTTTTGCCAATCAAACCAGTATGGTAAAAAGCGCCCACCTGATAGATACTTTATTAAAAAAAGGCATCAACATAGTAAAAATATTCGGACCCGAGCATGGTTTCAGAGGAGATGCAGATGCAGGAGAACATGTAGAAAATGCAAAGGATAAAAAAACGGGGATTCCTGTGGTAAGTTTATATGGCTCACATAACAGGCCTACTAAAGAAGACTTAAAAGATGTGGATGTTTTGATATTTGACCTGCAGGATGTGGGCTGCCGCTTTTATACCTACATCAATTCCATGCAATATTATGTAGAAGCTGCTTTAGAAAATCATAAGCCATTACTATTATTTGACCGGCCTAATCCCAATGGTTTTTATGTAGATGGCCCGGTGCTTGACCTGAAATTTAAAAGTGGTGTAGGTGTGCAACCCATTCCCATTGTATACGGCATGACCATGGGTGAATACGCCATGATGCTGATTGGCGAAAAAATGATCTCCAAAGATGCCCTTGCTGCCAATGCCTATAATATTACTACCCAACCTACTGCAGATACCCCATTTCATTTTATGGTAGTCAAATGCAGCAACTATACGCACAGCAGTAAATATGTGTTGCCGGTAATGCCATCTCCAAATTTAAAAACCATGCAGAGCATTTACCTGTATCCCAGCACCTGCTTTTTTGAAGGCACTGTGTTTAGTGAAGGCAGAGGAACAGATTATCCGTTTCAAATATTTGGCCATCCGGCAATGCCCCAAAATTTATACTCATTTACACCCAAACCTAATATGGGTGCAAAAAACAGTAAATGTTTTTATCAAAACTGTTATGGCTGGTTCATAAATGGCAGTAATGAAGAAATACTGAAAAAAGTGGGTACAAAAATTCAGTTACACTATCTGATTGATGCGTATAAATTATTCCCTGGTAAAGACAGTTTCTTTTTAAAAACTAATTTCATCAGTAAACTGGCGGGTAATGATGATTTATCACAACAAATTAAAGGAGGTAAAACAGAATCTGAGATAAGAAATAGCTGGGAGCCAAAACTGGGGGAATTTAAAAAGACCAGAAAAAAATATTTACTGTATAAAGATTTTGAATAACAATTGCTAAAAGAGTACATTCGGGTATGCACCTGCATAAAACCTGCTTACTCTTATCCTGCTGGTTTGCCTGCTTTTTTTTAAAAGCACAGCAACAAACTTTGTTATTCAATCATCTTAACGTAAACAACGGACTTTCACAAGGTGTAAACAATTGTATTTACAAAGACAGTCGTGGTTATGTATGGATCAGTTCATTCGACGGGCTGAACCGTTTCGACGGAATGGACTGCACCATTTACAGAGAAAATCTTTCTGATAAAAAATCTATTCAGGGTACTCTTTTTTTAAATATTCTGGAAGATAAGGAGGGCAATTTATGGATTGGCAGCAATAAGGGATTGAATTTTTACGATCGTGCAGGAAATATTTTCCACAACTATCAGATCCCAGGCAGAAAAGAAAATGAACAGATTATTTCTCCATTTTTTATTGATGACAAAAATTGTGTGTGGTTTCAAACAGGATCAGACATTTTCAAATTTGACATCAACAAAAAGAAATTCACCCAACTCTACCATTTTACTATCCCAGGCAATCTTTTTATAAAAACACTACCTGCAGAACCATTTAAAAATCTGCAGCAAATTTTTGCTATCGTAGATAAAACACCCCGCATATATGCAGGAATGCCATCAAAAGATACTATACAGTGGAGTCTCTTATTTAGTTCCATAGCTCCTGAATATAAAAGCTTTAACTGTATGCTTCCCGACCGGTCGGGGTTGTGGATTGGCAGTAACAAAGGATTATTGTATTACAGCAATAACCAATTTCCTTTTTTCATAAACAGTTTTAATAATACTGCTGTTGAAAATATACAATCACTTTCTATAGATAAAAAAGGAACACTTTGGGCAGGCAGTTTACAACAAGGTCTTTTTGCAGCAGACACTGCAGTCAAAAAAATTACCGCCCAGTATATGCCTTCTTCACGTAATCCCTATGCCTTATCAGGCAATCAGGTACAGTACCTGTTTACAGATAATGAAAACCATTTGTGGGCTTCTGTATGGGGTAAGGGTATTGATTATGTAAGTTTGGATAAATTCCGTTTTCAGCATCATCTTACAAAAGAAGCAGCAGAGGAACTGCATTACAATAATTTTATAAGAAGTATTATACAGATTGATGAGGCTCATTTCTGGTGCGGCACACAATCCGGAATATTAATTTTAGATAACAAAAAAAATGTTAGCGGAATAATTACTGTGGGTCTCCCACCTGCTATTGAACATTTGTATAAAGACAAAAATGGTATGGTATGGGTGGCTACTTTTTCGGGGTTATTTATGATTGATCCCGCTACAAAAAAAGTAAAGCCATTCACTTCGGCAAATAGTAATTATTCTGCACCAGGCAATCAGTTCAATTTTATTACAGCACTGCCTAATGGCAGTATGCTTGCCTCATCCAATGCAGGATTATTTAATATAAAAAATACCAAAGGGCAATACAGTATCAGCCAGGTAAAAGGGTTACCCCGGGATGATGTATACCTTACCAGCTTTTCGGATAAAAATGGCACCGTATATATTTCAAGAGCATTTAAAGGTTTTACAACAGGCACTATTGAAAAAGATTCTTTTCTGATAAAAAAAGACTTTTCTTACCAGGCCACTATAAAATGTTTTAGTGAAACCGATGATACTTATCTGTACATTGGCAGCACTTCGGGTCTCATAAGATTTAATAAAAAAACAGCTGTTATTGAAAAAATTTATACTACTAATGATGGTTTAAGCAATCAGTATATCTATGGGGTTTTACCCGACAGCAATGCACTTTGGTTAAGTACAAATGCGGGCATTAACCGTTTGCAGCTGAATAACGAAAGCATTAAAAATTTTACTGCAGGTGATGGTTTACAAAGTAATGAATTCAATACCTATTCATTTTGTAAAGCTGCTGATGGAGAATTATTATTTGGCGGAGTTAACGGATTAAATTCATTTTATCCTTCCGCTATAAATAAATATCCTTACTTACCGAAATTACAATTAAGCGGATTACAAATTAATGATACCCCTCCTTCAGTTATACAAAATGCAGGAGAATTAAATACTTTGGTATTACAACCGGCTGAAAATACAGTGAGTTTTCAGTTTACAGTATTGGATTTTGCAAACCCCGGAGCCAATGCTTTATTTTATACTCTGGAAGGTTATGATAAAAAATGGATTGCAGCGGCTAATAAATCTGTGATACGATATTCCAATCTTCCACCAGGAAATTACACGCTTAAGGCAAAAGCCATAAATGCTGAAAAAGTGGAGAGTGATTTTGTTTATCAGTTATCTATTACTGTAAAAACCCCCTGGAGGCAAAGCTGGTGGTTTAGAACCTTATTATCCCTTGCTATCATTGCTTTTGTTTTTTTGATGATTAAAAACTATCTGTCGCGTCAGTTGCAAAAACAAAAGAGCATCATGGAAAAAGAGCTGGCCATTGAACAGGAAAGAACCAGAATGTCACGAGAATTACATGATGGCCTTGGCAGTATGCTCAGCGGCATCAAACATTCCTTCAGTGCAATGAAGAATCAGCTGGAACTGGATGATAAGCAGCACCTCAGGTTTAACAACAATATCGACAAACTGAACGAATCGATAAAAGAGTTGCGTAATCTTTCGCATAGTATGGCATCTGACAGTTTATTGAAATACGGACTCGAAAATTCATTAGCTGATTATTGCCATAATATAAGTGAATCGGGAGTGATTAATGTTACTTTTACTGCTTTGGATACTGAAGCAATGCTACTTACGGAAGAACAAACTTTTCATATTTTCCGTATTGTACAAGAATTATTACAGAATGTAATGAAACATGCAATGTCTACCAACAACATTGTACAGATCAGTTATAATGCAGGGCATTTGTATATCACTGTAGAAGATGACGGAAAGGGCTTTGATATGGAAGCGGCAAAAAAAACCAAAGGGGCAGGATTAAAAAACATTGAAGCCAGGGTTAAAATATTAAAAGGCCGTATTGACTATAAAACTATAAAAGGTACTACGGTACTAATAGAAATTCCTTGTGCTGCAAAAAAATAATTTTATATCAGTTGCATCTGCATGGCTGACTTTATTAATGAGGCAATATTTCTAGAGTCAAATTTAGCCAGCAAATTTTTACGATGGGTATCCACAGTAGTTACACTAATGAATAGTTTTGCAGCAATTTCATTATTAGTCAGGCCATCTGCTATCAGTTCCAGTACTTCTTTTTCTCTCCGGGTAAGTACAGGCGTTTCGCCTGAATTACTTTTTCTGAGCGAAAGAGCAGCTTCATCACTTAAATAAGTTTTACCATTTGCCACTGTTTTAATGGCTTCCATTAATTCTTCCTGAGTAGCATTTTTAAGTACATAACCCGAAGCACCATTCTCCATCATTTTTTGTATAAAACTCTGCTGATTAAAAGTGCTTAATCCAATGATGAATACAGATGGATACAATTGTCTCACTTCTTTACACAGTTCAATGCCGTTTTTATCGGGTAAATTAATATCCATTAAAATAACATCGGGCAATTGCTGGTGTAAAAATGCCAGGCAGGAAGCTGCATTGGAAGCATGGCCCACCCACTCGACCGTTGTTTCATTTTGTAATAAAGAACGAATGCCTTCAATTACCATGTAATGGTCATCTACAATAAAAACTTTTGTTGCCATTATGCGTTTAATTCAATGTGAACAGAAGTACCTTTCCCTTCGCCTGACTGTACATCCAATGTACCCTTTAAAAAATCAACCCGGCTTTGAATATTCGACCAGCCAATACCTTTTACCCGTTGTAAAATTACAGGATCAAATCCAATACCATCATCTTCCACTGTTAAAGTAAGCAAATCTTCCGACTGAGTTACCTGCACAATTGCTTTTTTTGCTGCAGCATGTTTAATGGTATTATTGATAAGTTCCTGCACAATACGGTAAATGGCAATAGAAGTAGTTTGATCAATAGTACTGTTATCCATTCCTATCGACTGGTAATTTAGTTTTAGCGCACCGCTCTGGTTGATATCGTTACAAAAATCTTTTAGGGCAGTATTCAACCCAAACTTTACCAGTGCCTCGGGCATCATATTATGCGCCACACGACGCATTTCTTTAATAGAACTGTCCAGCATATCCATGCTGCGTTCAAATGCCTGAGCATTGTCAGGCGTCATAATCAGGTTTCCTTTCATACTGTTCATTGAATATTTAATACCACTAAGCATGCCGCCCAATCCATCGTGAAGGTCTTTGGCTAATCGTGTTCGTTCCTGTTCTTCTCCTTTCAGTACGGCTTCAGTTGCAGTTAGCTGTTGCTGTGTTTCTAATTCTGCGATGCGTTGTTGTTGTATTTTTTTCTTTTGCTGATAGGTTCGGTAACTCAGCAAAGAAATGATGAGCAATGTTATTGCACTCCCTATTAAAATATAATTGAGTGTGCTTTTTTGCTGGATAGTTAAATCCTGTACTTTTTTATCTGCTTCCAGTTTTTTTATTTGGGTTTCTTTTTTTTCTGTCTCATATTTTTTTTCCAGGTCGGATGATTGTTTTGACAAAACTTGTGTTACATGTTTTTGCTCATACTCATCACACTGTAATTCATATGCATAACCTTTGGCAGGATCGCCTGTTGCAAAAGCAATATCCGCCAATATTTTCGTAGTATTTATTTTCCCGCCCAAATCTCCCAATGATTCTTTTATCTTAATGGCTTCTTGCGCATAGGCCAAAGACTTAGCATAATCTTTTTGCTGGAGGTAACACATTGCCAGACCATCAAGTGCAGTGGCCTCTATATCTTTATTTTCCACTTTCCGCGACAATTCCAAAGCCTTCAATTCATAATCCAGTGCAAGGGGTATTTTATTTAATTTGAGGTACGTGTCACATAAATTAGAGAGCCCATAGGCTTCTACCCTTTCATCACCGGTAACCTTACACAAAGCAATCACTTCTTTAGCGGCATTAATTGCCCTGTCATACTCCTTGTTCATATTATAGGCATACGATAAATTAAACAGCGAACTGGCTATTCGTGCTGGTGCTTTTAAATCTCTTGCTATTTGTACAGATTTAGTACCATACTCAATAGCCTTATCATATTCTAAACGGGTAAAATAAATGCGTAATAAATTATCGTAGGTATCCTGTTTAAGTTCCGGAGCTCCTGCTTTTTCAATTACTGCAAGCCCTTTTAAGCTGAGTTCAATAGCTTTTTCCGCATCCCCCAGTTCATTGTAAGATTCGGCAATATTAATATAGCCTACCGCAATATTTACAGTATCATTCAACTGCTGAGCCAGTGTAAGAAACTTTTTATTATTTTCAAATACAGAGTCAACAATACCGCTAACCCTGAACAAAGCTGTTTTGCGCAGCATTGCTTTAAAACGGCCTCTGTTAAAATGCAATTTTTCGCTTAAACCATAGCCCTGCTCACTGTACCAATGAGCCTTGGCCATATCTGTATTTTGCGTTGCCTTACTCAGTTTTAAATACAACCATACTTTACTGGTATCTTCTTTTGCTTTAGTAAGTTCCTGCAGCAGGCTATCCTTATTAGGCACAGTTTGTGCAAGAGTTACTGCACTGCATAATATTGAAAAAATAATAAATAGTAATTTACCCATGCTCAGAATAATTGGAATTATCCAATAGTACAAAATAAAGCATCTGTCATTTAAACATTATCCCCTTTTTCCATGATTTATTTTACCGGCCGGTAAGGATAATAATATTATACCGTTACACTTTGATTTCAATCAGTACAGAAGTACCTTTCCCCTGATGAGTATCAATATCAAGTTTACCTTTTAAGAAATTAACGCGGCTTTCAATATTGGTCCAGCCAATACCTTTTGCATGAGATAAAATTTCAGGATCAAATCCTTTGCCATCATCCTCCACTGTAACCGTTAGTAGCCCATTTGATTTGGTAACCTGAACAATGGCAGTTGTAGCTGCAGCATGTTTCATGGTATTATTAATAAGCTCCTGAATGATACGGTAAATGGCGATGGCAATAGTTTGATCTAATTCCGAATTGCTCAATCCTATTGACTGATAATTTATTTTTAATGCGCCGCTTTGATTGATCTCTGCACAAAAATCTTTCAGAGCAGTATCCAAACCAAATTTTACCAAAGCCTCGGGCATCATGTTATGAGCTACACGCCTCATTTCCTTTATAGAACTGTCAAGCATATCCATACTTCTTTCAAAAGCCTGTGTATTTTCCGGAGTCATCACCAGATTACCCTTCATAATATTGAATGAATATTTTATACCACTCAGCATACCACCCAAACCATCATGGAGGTCTTTGGCCAATCTGGTTCTTTCCTGCTCTTCTCCTTTTAATACTGCTTCGGTAGCAGTAAGTTGTTTTTCTGTTTCCAGTTCGGCTATACGGTGCTGCTGCATTTTTTGTTTATGCCTGTAGCCGCGATAGCCTAAAAAACTGGTCAGCAATACTGCTATGGCAATGCTTCCCAGCAGATAATTTAAAAACTGTTTCTGTTTAATTTGTGCCTCTTGCAATTTTAACTGTGCTTCCTTTTTTTCGGTTTGATATTTCACTTGCAGATCCAGTCCATACTCTGCCAGCTCCTGTTCATGCTGTGCTTCATCCACTTCATCCCATTTAGCATCATACATATTTCCGGCAACAAAATCATGTTGTGCATATTTTAATCTTGACAGGCTGCCGTATATATCCAGCAAAACAGCAGTAAAAGAATCTTTTAACGCTATTGAAAGCGCTGTTTGAAATTGTGCTTCTGCAGCAGTAAATTTTTGCTGATAGATAAGATTATAGCCATTAACAATATAATGGTAACAAATATCTTTTTTATTGGTACCCATGCCTTCACTATCCAGTGCATTCAACTCCCTGGCAGTACTGTCGAGTGCGGTTTTATTACCTATTTCGAAGTAGATACTCCCCAAATTAATCAGCGCCTTTCTTATAGAAATAATACGATTTACTTTTTTTGCCACTGCTATTTGTTGCTTAAACATATCGATAGCCCTGTTATAATCACTCTGTGCCATATAACACTGCGCTGTATTATTCATACAAATAAGTAAGCCCTTGGTATCATTGTATTTTTTTCCGGCAGCTATTCCTTTTAATCCATAATCTATAGCTTTTCCCAACTGTCTTAAATCATTATACAACCAGCAGAGGTTGCCATAGTTAACTGCGATATTGGTGGTATCGCCTATTTCTTCTGTAAGTTGTAATGAATATACACCATACTTTACAGCTGAATCATTCATGTTTAAATTATGGTATAAATTAAATAGTGCCCGGTATAAAACCGCTTGCTGAAACCGGTCGCCAAT
>JBAXET010000126.1:0-8582 GCA_037140275.1 Ferruginibacter sp.
GATTAATAAAAGAGGCCAATGAATTAACCGCCATATTTGCAGCCACTGATAAAACAAATAAAGCTAAATTTAACCAATCAAAAATTAATAAAAGCAACAAGTAAATATTTTACTGCTGCATTTCAAATCAGACATCATACATCACAAATCAGACATCTAATATCAGACATCCTAAATAACACATCTTATGTTTTTACAAAGAAGAAACAGAATATTAAGAGTATCTCCTGCTATACGTGCAATGGTGGCGGAATCAATTCTTACACCCAACGATTTTATCGTGCCCTTATTTATCATCGAGGGCGAAAATATAACTCAGGAAATCGCTTCTATGCCGAATTATTTCCGTTACAGTTTAGACAATACGGTTAAAGAAGTAAAAGAATTGTGGAGCATGGGAATAAAATCTGTGTTACTCTTCGTAAAATCGAAAGACGAATTAAAAGACAATAAAGGTACCGAAGCATTAAATCCAAACGGCTTGATGCAGAGAAGTATAAGAGCTATTAAAGATGCTGTTCCTGAAATGGTAGTGATGACCGATGTGGCATTGGATCCTTTTTCTTCTTATGGTCATGATGGCATTGTAGAGAACGGGCAAATTGTAAATGACCCCACGGTTGAAGTTTTGGCTTTGATGAGTGTGAGTCATGCTCAGGCCGGAGCAGATTTTGTGGCACCCAGCGATATGATGGATGGCCGTATTGGTGCTATCCGAAAAGCATTGGAAGAAAATAATTTTATCAATACCGGCATCATGGCATATAGTGCAAAATATGCTTCTTGTTTCTATGGCCCCTTCCGTGATGCACTGGATAGTGCGCCGGGTTTTGGTGATAAAAAAACATATCAGATGGATTACAGCAACCGTATTGAAGCAGTGAAAGAAGCTGTGATGGATGTGGAAGAAGGAGCGGATATTGTAATGGTAAAACCGGGATTACCTTATTTAGATATTGTAAGAGAAGTTAAAAACGCAGTAAACGTTCCCGTTAGTGTGTACAATATCAGTGGTGAATATGCTATGATAAAAGCTGCTGCTAAAATGGGCTGGATTGATGAAGACAAAGCAATATTAGAGACTTTAACCTCATTTAAAAGAGCCGGGGCAGATTTGATTGCTACCTATTTTGCAAAAGATGCCGTTAGAATTTTGAACCACTAAAACATGAAAGCACAAAACACATAAAGCATTCTTGGTGAAACTTTGTGCGCTTTGTGCCTTTGTGGCTAAAATAAATCCCATGTACGAAAAAAGTAAACAGCTATTCGAAAGAGCCCAAAAATCAATTCCGGGTGGAGTAAACTCTCCGGTACGTGCATTTAAAAGCGTAGGCGGTACACCTGTATTTATGACCCATGCTAAAGGCGCTTATTTGTATGATGCAGATGGCAACAAATACATCGACTATATCGCTTCATGGGGACCAATGATTTTAGGTCACGCATACGAACCGGTGGTAAAAGCCATTCAGGAAAAAGCACTGGGTTCTACATCTTTTGGCGCACCTACTCAATTGGAAATTGAAATGGCTGAGCTCATTATTAGTATGGTGCCTAATGTGGAAATGATTCGTATGGTAAGCAGCGGTACAGAAGCCTGCATGAGTGCATTGCGTTTGGCAAGAGGCTATACCGGAAAAAATAAGTTCATCAAATTTGAGGGCAATTATCATGGTCATGCTGATGCATTTTTAGTAAAAGCAGGAAGTGGTCTGGCTACATTCGATATACAAACAGTGCCGGGCGTAACAGCTGGAGTATCGAGCGATACATTAACTGGACCTTATAATGATATTGATGCCGTAAAAAAATTAGTTGCAGAAAATAAGAATGAGATTGCCGCCATTTTTGTGGAGCCAGTTGCTGGCAATATGGGATGCATTTTACCGGCACCGGGATTTTTGGAATCGCTACGAACCATTTGTGATGAAGAAAATATTGTGCTGGTTTTTGATGAAGTGATGACGGGCTTCAGACTAGCTGCCGGTGGTGCTCAGGAAAAATTGAATATAAAAGCAGACTTAGTTACATACGGAAAAGTGATTGGCGGTGGTATGCCTGTTGGTGCTTTTGGCGGAAAGGCCGCCATCATGCAGCATATTGCTCCTGTGGGTAATGTATACCAGGCAGGCACATTAAGTGGCAACCCAATTGCGATGATTGCCGGTTATACTATGCTAACCGAATTAAAAAATAATCCTTCTATTTATACTGAGCTGGAAGCAAAGACCATTTATTTAAAAAATGGTTTGGATGAAGTGCTGAAAGCATGGGGACAACCTTATACTATCAACCAGTTTGGTTCCATGATCAGCATTCATTTCAGTGATCATCCGGTAACTGATTTCGCTACTGCATCATCTGCCAATAATAAATTTTTCAAAAAATATTTTCATGCCATGCTTAAAAGAGGAGTATACCTGCCTCCTTCTGCTTATGAAAGCTGGTTTTTGAATAATGCCCTTTCCTATGCCGATCTTGATGAAACCATTGCTAAAACAAGAGAAAGTCTGCAGGAATTAGGATAAGCTTCATTGTTTCACCCTAATCTATACCTGAAAATTAATTTTATCAATTAGTCTACTAATTTAATAGAGAATTTAGTACTTTTGCCTTTCGGTAATTAATTACCTGTTATTGATTATGAAAATCAGATCGGCATTCATTTTTATCACTTTATTATTGATTCAGGTACAAGGATACAGCCAAAGACCCGCTGCGGGCAACTGGCTAACTATGCAGGTGCCGGTTCAGCTAAATGCCCATTGGCAGATTCACACCGATTTTAATTACCGCACATTAGGTAATTCTGTGTACTCGTTACAGGAATTGCACCGCCTCGGTCTCCGTTATATTTTCAATACACACTGGAATACAGCTATAGGAGGTGCAGTTGTTTATAGCAGAACGTCGTATTCAAAAGAAAATAATGAATTCGCAAAGGAATTTCGTGTATGGGAAGAATTCAACTACAAAACTCCTATCAGCAATAGTTTGGGTTTTCAAGCCAGAATAAGAACAGAAGACCGTTGTTTTTCAGCCACCGGGAGCAATGCAGCATATCATGCATTCAGGTACAGGATAAAGCTACAATTACAACAGCAAATTGCAGCCAAATTGAGCATACTTATCGCAAATGAGTACATGCAGCAACATGCACATAACAGCTGGTCGTTTGATCAAAACAGGTATATTATAAATGGCATTTACCTAATGAATAAAAAAACACAAATACAGGCAGGATATATGCGTTTGCAATGGCCGCAACATTCTGCCCAGAATATAATGATGCTTTCTTTTCAAAAAACAATTTCCTTTTATGCAGAGCAGTAATAACTTGTTCCCTGTTTTTTTAAAACTCGAAAATCTTCGTCTGCTCATAGTAGGAGGTGGTTATGTAGGTATGGAAAAACTACAGGCAGTAATAAGCAATTCTCCTGCCACAATTATCACCATAGTAGCATTACAAATCAGTGATGCCATAAAAGAAGTGGCTAAACAATATCCCGGCATTACACTATCAGAAAAAAAATATACAGCTGATGATCTTGCCGGCCATGATATTGTAATTGCTGCTATTAATGATCCTGGTATCAGCAAACAGGTAGTTGAAGATGCTAACTGCAAAAAAATACTCGTGAATGCGGCAGATAAGCCGGAGCTCTGTGATTTTTATTTAGGCTCAGTAGTAAAAAAAGGTAATCTTAAAATAGCCATCAGCACCAATGGAAAATCTCCCACTATAGCAAAAAGGGTAAAAGAATTTTTAAATAATGCTCTTCCAGAAGAAATAGATGAACTGCTAGATAATATGGAAAGCATCCGCAATAAAATGAGTGGCGACTTTACAGAAAAAGTAAAGCAGCTGAATGAAATCACTAAAACATTGTCAAAATAATTATACCTATGGCCCATCAGGATCATTCGCCGGAACAAATAATTGAAGAGATCACACTTTCAAAAGAAGTAGTGACTGCAGAGCAGGAAATTACATCAACCAGAAGGAAAGTATTTAATAAATACATGGTAGCCATTCTTATTGTGATGCTGGCATTATTGTTCACCTATCTTTTTTTATCTGCAGAACAATTGACTGCTTTGCAACTGGTGTTACAAAAAGACAATAACATGTTTTACTGGATGCTGCTGGTGGGTTTTGGTGCCGAAGTGGTTGCCGGTTCTATGGGCATGGGCTATGGTGTTATATGCACTTCATTATTATTAATATTGAATGTACCACCGCCCGTAGTGAGTGCCAGCATACATTCTGCCGAAGCATTTACCAGTGCAGCAGGCTCAATCAGTCACTGGCAACTGGGTAATGTAAATAAAAAATTGGTAAAAGCGCTGGCGATTCCGGCTATCATTGGCGCAGTGATTGGCGCACTATTACTAACTTATGTGGGTGAAAAATATGCCAAAATTACCAAGCCATTTATTGCAGGATATACCATTTATCTGGGCGTAAAAATTATACAGAATGCTTTTAAAAAGAAAAATATTAGCCATCAGAAAAAGAAAAACAATATTACTGTACTTGGTTTAATTGGTGGATTTATTGATTCCTTTGGTGGCGGTGGCTGGGGGCCATTAGTTACAGGAACATTTATTAAAAATGGACGAACACCAAGATTTGTTATTGGCAGTTCTACTGTAGCAAAATGTATTCTTACAGTGGCCAGCGCAGTAACTTTTATTTTCAGTATTGGCATTTCACATTGGAATGTGGTGGCAGGCTTATTAATTGGAGGCATTGTAACTGCACCATTTTCAGCCATGCTTACTGCTAAACTACCCACTAAAAAAATGTTTATTGCTGTGGGTATTGTAGTAATTATTTGCGGACTCATCACTATCGGCAGGGCTATATTTAATTAATTTTTAGTCTGTAATATTGGAAGTATAATATAAATGCCATTAAAGGGAACAGCGCACCCTATCTTTTGTAAACTGTTTTCATACACCGAAGTTTGTCAGCAATAATTCATTTGTTAACAGAACCATTATTGTAGATAATTAATTAAACAAGTAATTCAAACTAAAACAACATAGCAATCAATCGATCGTTAAACAGAAAACGTCCTTATTCTTAGGGACATCTAAACACAGCCCCGTGACCGAGAGGATAGGTTAGTGATTTCATAAATCATTTACGTTGGTTCGAATCCAACCGGAGGCGTCAAAAAAAATAAGCCAATATAACCGAAGAGAAAATTAGTTTTTTTTAATCCAGTTCCACCACTTGTTTGGGTTCTTGCACTTTGAAACCGCTGATACCAAAATAAATCACCACTACAAAGCAAAGGAGCGGAACAACATAGCCGGCCTGGATATTATCATTATACATGTCGATGATTCTTCCCATTATAAAAGGGAATACAGCACCGCCGATAATTGCCATTACGAGTAATGATCCGCCAATCTTTGTCTCATGGCCAAGGTTTACCAAGCCTAATGCAAAAATGGTGGGGAACATGATCGACATAAAAAAACCTATAGCACCTAAAGAATAAATTACCGTATCTCCTTTGCCCAATATAGCCAGCAGGCAAAGCAGAAATGCAGCAATACCATACCAGGTAAGTAATTTATTGGGGGCGAAATATTTATTCAAAACAGTACCAATAAAACGGCCGCCTAAAAATAAAAGTCCGTATAAATAACCTAAATAATTACCTGCCGATTTTTCATCAATCCCTCCGCCTTTCATTGCCATACGAACAAAAAAACTGGTTACACATACCTGTGCACCTACATAGGCAAACTGTGCAATTACTGCCCACTTTAAATGTTTATGGCGAAATGCGTGTATAAACTCGCTGAACTTAGCAGTTTTATTATCATCCTTTACTTCGGGGAGTTTAAATAAATAAAATAGTACTGCCACAACTAAAAATCCGCAGGCTATTAAAATATAAGGCATTTTTACTGAGGCTGATTCCATATTGAGGTATGCAATTTTTTCAGCCACCGGCATTTGTGCCAATTGCTCTTTGGTATGATTGATACCCGAAAAAATAAATGCAGCGCCAATAACTGGCGCCAGAAATACTGCCAGCCCGTTAATGGATGCGCCCAAATTTAAACGCGTACTCGCTCCTTTTTCGTCACCCAATATTGCCGCATAAGGATTGGCTGCAGTTTCTAAAATACAGATACCGCATCCAATAACAAATAAGGCCAATAAAAACAATTCATAAATTCTTGTATTGGCCGCAGGCACAAACATAAAAGCTCCGATACCTGCTAATACCAAACCGGCGATGATACCATTTTTATACCCCCATTTTTTTAATATCATCCCTGCAGGTATGGCCATTAAAAAATAAGCGAAAAATATAGCCACATCAATTAAGGTGGACTGCATATTAGTCAGCTCACAGGCTTTCTTTAAATGTGGAATTAAAATACCATCCAGGTTATGCACCATGCCCCAAAGGAAAAATAAAAATGCCACCAGTATAAATGGGACCAGATATTTATTTTTTTGAGTTGACTCATTACCTGATAAATTAGTTACTGCACCTGTTGTTGGAATAGCCATCGTTAAGTTTGTTTATTGTTCAATATAGCAATTTATTTCAGCTCCGTTAGTTTACGTTATTTCAAATTATAAAAGCGGGTGGCATTAACAGAAAAAACCTGTACTTGTTCTTCTGTAGATAGTAAGCTTCCCAGGAGTTGTTTATAGTTGGTCCATGTTTTGGTATAAGAACCCGCTAATAAGGATACCGGCCAGTCGCCCCCGCAAAAGCAGCGATTGGTTCCAAAATGTTCCAATGCAAATTCAACATATGGTTGAATGTCTGCTGCTGTCCATTGATCACCATTTTTAACGGTAGTACCCAGGCCGGAAATTTTTGCGTAAAAATTTTTATTTCCCGCAGCTTCTTTAATCAATATGCCCCATTGCCCGAATTTTTCTTTTGTTGAAATGGGAGGCTGGTTCAGGTGATCGAATATCATTTTTAATTCAGGTACTTTACCTGCCACTATTAAAACAGTTTCGATATGTGCAGGCAATATACCCACCAAATCAAAAGGTACATTATTTTTAGCCAGTATTTTCAGGCTTTCAATTACGGTTTCCTGTAATAACCAGTCTGCATTGGGTTCATCATGTATCAAATGACGAATGCCTTTGTAATACTTATTCTTCAAATACACTTCTAACAAACGGGCTGTGGCATCCGGATCCATTAAAGGCAACCAGCCCACTACTCCTTTTACCCATTCGGTATTGGCTGCAACTTCCAGCATCCAGTCGGTATCTTCAGTATGATTCGTAGCCTGCACTAATACTCCGCCAGTAATCCCTGCTGCTTTTCTTTCTGCTTCAATTTCTTCAATATGATAGGTCCGGTTTAAAAAAGAGGTATCTCCTTTCAGCCATTCGTATTCGGCCTTATCAAAATTCCATACATGAATATGTGTGTCGATGATTCCCTGACTCATGAATACTATTTTTAAAATTGGTTTACCATAATTGATGTACTGCTTTCTTAATATACTTTTCGTATACATTTTGCACAGCTGTTAATTGTTCCTGATTCAATTCCGGTATCTGCAGGGTACTAATATTCGAGTCTACCTGACTGTTATTAGAGGCACCCGGAATAATACAACTCACCGCATCAAACTGTAATATCCATTTTAAAGCAACGGGAGCTAAATTAGGCTGGCTCGGAAAAATTTCTTTTAATGCTTCAACAGCTGCCAGGCCTGTTGCATAATCAATACCCGAAAATGTTTCTCCCTTATCAAATGCTTCTCCATTGCGGTTGAACTGGCGGTGATCACCGCTTTCGAAATTGGTTTGCGCACTAAAAGTTCCGGTGAGCAAACCACTGGCCAATGGCACCCTTACAATTATGCCGATATCCTTTTTCTTAGCTTCACTAAAAAATAATTCAGCAGGCCGCTGCCTGAACATATTGAAAATGATTTGTACCGTAGACACATTGTTGTATTCAATAGCTTTTAAAGCTTCTTCTACTTTTTCCACACTTACGCCAAGGTGTTGTATTTTACCTTCTGCTTTTAACTGATCAAATAATTCAAATATTTCGGGTCGATAGTACACTTCTGTTGGCGGGCAGTGCAACTGAATCAGATCGATTGTTTCTAACTGTAAACGCTGCAGACTGTCTTCCACATACTTTCTTAAAACCGCAGGCTGATAACCCTGATTTACATGCGGCTGAATTTGCCTGCCGCATTTAGTAGCCACATAAATTTTTTCTGAGCGGCTTTTAATAATTTTCCCCACCGCTTTTTCACTCAATCCATCACTGTACACATCGGCAGTATCAATAAAATTAATACCGGAGTCGACGGCTTTGTTTAAAATGGCAGCTGCAATGTCATCATCAAAATTGCTGCCCCATTTACCGCCCACCTGCCAGGTACCAATACTAATGGCAGATACATTCATTCCTGTTTTACCTAATTTTCTGAATTGCATATTTATTTATTTTTCCATTTCCACCATGGCTTTAATAACTCCTGTTGCCGGATTCAGCCAGCTTTCAAAATTATCTTTCACTGCTTCAAATGCTACACGATGTGTAATATAGTTC
>JBAXET010000127.1:0-8525 GCA_037140275.1 Ferruginibacter sp.
ACTTATTACTGCGCTGCTTTTCGTTTCCCCTCTTATTTCGAAGGCAGATACCTATCCAATTAATAAAAACATAGATGTAAAGCATTATGTATTTAACCTAAGCTTATCTGATACTACTAATGAAATTATTGGAACCACTTTTGTAACAGTAAGTTTCAAAGCAGCAGGCATGCAAAATTTTCGACTCGATTTTATTAATAAAACAACCGCCAGACAAGATAAGGGTATGGTGGTGGATGCTATCAGTATTGCTACTACTGCTGTGAACTATACACATCAAAATGACGAACTCATTATTAGTTTACCAGCCCCTTCAACTTTAAATCAAATAGTAACTTTTACCATTCAATACCATGGCATTCCTTTTGATGGCTTAAGAATAGGTGCCACTAAATTGGGTGACCGTAGTTTTTTTAATGAGAACTGGCCTAACAGAGGCCGACATTGGTTACCCATTATAGATCATCCGCATGATAAAGCAAGTTCTGAATTTATTGTAAAAGCACCCTCTCATTATAAAGTAGTCTCCAATGGATTATTACTAGAAGAATCTGAATTAGGAAATAATACAAGACTTACTCATTGGAAACAATCCGTACCTGTATCTTCCTGGTTATTTGTATTAGGCGTAGCCGATTTCGCAGTTAAATATGTAGATGAATTCAAAGGAAAATCAATTCAAACATGGGTATATGCAAAAAACAGAGCAGCTGGTTTTTATGATTTTGATGAACCTACTAAAAAGGTTTTAGAGTTCTATTCAAATTATGTAGGTCCTTATGCGTATGAAAAATTAGCGAATATTCAAACCCCCAGTGTGAATGGTGGAATGGAAACTTCTTCTGCAATTTTTTATGGAGAAGATTTAGTGACTGGTAAAAGAGATGAAAGAACCAGAAATATAGTGATTCATGAAATTGCACATCAATGGTTTGGAAATGCAGTAACTGAAACCACCTGGGACGATGCCTGGTTAAGTGAAGGCTTTGCTACTTTCTTCACTTTATTATTCATAGAAACTGAATATGGTAAAGAAGCATATACAAAAGGAATTATTAAAGCAAGAAAGACAGTCTATGATTTGTGCGTTAAAATGCCTGAATTTAGTATAGTAAGTGCAAGAACTGCAGAAAAAGAACAGGTAACCAGTGGCATTACTTATCAAAAAGGTGCCTGGGTATTGCATATGCTTAGAAATTTAATGGGTAATGCTAATTTCAAAAAAGGAATTCAAAATTATTATGCAAAGTATTTCAATGGCAATACCACCACCGATGAATTTAGAGCAGAAATGGAAAAAGTATCTGGCAGAGATTTAAAATTATTTTTTAAGCAGTGGCTATATCAACCTATTAACCCTACTATTAATGCAAGCTGGAATTATAATGCAAGCACCAAAAAATTAAATGTGCATTTAAATCAGGCGCAGGGGGATAAGTTTTTATTTACGACACCTGTAGAAATCGGGTATTATAAAAATGGCGCGACCACCCCTACTTATATTACAATGAATTTAAAGGATAAGGATCAGGTGTTCAGTTTTTCTTTAGCAATTGCTCCTGAGAAATTGGAATTAGACCCCAGGAATGTATTGTTGAATGATGGGAAGTTGACGAAAGAGTAATAATTTATATGGATTGCCGTCGCTTCGCTCTATCATCCATATAAATTTTTGTAACAAAAAAGTAAAATATATTCTTGAGAATAATTACAAATGGTTAATTCATTCTAAATAAACAAACCACAACTTGAAAAGAAATGCTTGCGAAAGCGGTGCTTACCAATAAACGATTATTGTATAACTTATTTTTGCCGGCACTGCAATTAAAGCATCAAAGTTTTCATCCTGAATATTAGAAACAGTATTAATGCTTTTAAAATTTATGCCTGATATTTTGCAGCAACCATTACAGGACAAAAATACTGCTGCCATTCGCTTTGATGCACTTACCGGATTTCGATTTTTAGCGGCTACAATGGTTTTTGTATACCATAACAGAAAATACTGGCGGGGCAATCTGCATCCCGAGTTTTTAAGACTGATCAATGAATTCAATATTGGTGTTTCGTTATTTTTTGTGCTGAGTGGATTTTTAATTACCTATACCTATGGCGATAAGCCAATGGTTAATGCAAAGGCCTATGCAAAATATTTTTTGCTTCGTGCCGCAAGAATACTCCCTTTATACTGGCTGATATTGACCTGTTATTATTTAGATAAAGGATATGGCAACCATACTTTTTCCTGGCTCACCTATTCGCTGGCACATGCATTTTCGGGCGAGCATAGTTTGGATGCTATTTCCCAATCCTGGTCGCTGAATGTAGAAATGGTATTTTATTTTTTTGCTCCCCTACTTGTCTTCTTAAAACGTAAACATATATTGCTTTTGCTAGGGGCATTAGTTTTTCTTTTTTTAGTAACATGGGGTGCGGGTGTGTACTGGCATCATCTCAATGGCAATCCGAAAAACTATTTTTACCCTGCCAAATTTTTATTTGCGAATAGTTTTGCAGGGAGGTCAACTGAATTTTTAGCCGGTATGCTGATGGCAGAATCATTCAAAAATACCGATGGCAGCTTTTTTAAAAAGATACCGCACAAAACTTTGATCGGCTTTTGCGGAATACTTATAACTGCTTATAGTGTGGGATTATTTGAACCTACTATGTATGCTCAGGGAACAGATATTGCTGCAGGCAGAGCTATTGAATTATTAGTATTACCGGTTTTTGTAGTGATTGCATTGGCCGGACTCATTCAGGAAAACAATTGGTTCAAACGATTTTTAGCTTCACGCTTTGTTGTGTTACTGGGTAATGCTTCATTTGCATTTTATCTGGTGCATATCAGTTATGTGAGTTTAAAACTGCGTGACTTTATACTTTTTCCTGACCGAAATTTTATTGCCCTGTGGATCATTTCCATTGTACTGTATTTGTTTTTTGAAAAACCGGTGTATGATTTTTTCAGAAAAAGATTGAAGAAAGGATAGTGATGACCATTTGAATATTTTATTTATTCATCAATACTACATCCTGTTTTCTGCTTGCAGGAATAACATTCAGCATGATGAGTTTTCCATTTTTTAACTCGGCTTCTACTGTAATATTATAAGGTGCACATAATTTAAAATGTACATCCATATTTTGAGGCCATGCCGGAAATAAGATAATTCTTTTACCATCCGTATAGTAAAATATTACCGTTTAATACCATTTTGTTACTGATAGCAATTATTGCAATTGGCATACGGCGCTACTTCAGATGCAGAAAATGAAAAGACTCGATGGATATACCTGCAGAAACAGAAAGGCTGCACTTTTATTAAAAGAGTGCAGCCTTCAGTAAAAAATATTTCTTAAGTATGAGATCCTTTTCTTAAAGACTGTATTTTTTGTTCAATCTTTTTTACTTTAAAAGATTTAGATATTTTTCTGATCCAACCCTTTACCGGTTCATTTCTAAGGTGCTCAATCTTCATTTCAAGTTCTTTGATGTGGTGTTCTTTGTTCATGTTTGGTTTTTGTGAGTAAATGAATAATAGAGGCTACTGGTTGATGAGTACAAAATTAATTACTTAATAATCCACTGCATAATCTTTTTTAAAAGGCTTTCCGCTCCAGGCTTTTAACTGTGTCCATGCTGTAAAAGGATCGGTCCAAAAACTATGTGCCGCAGGTAAACCCAATGGCAAAAACACATAGGCAGTGAGGTACATGCTTCCGGTATTGGAATAAGAATCGGCAATACCATTTTGCTGATTGCCCACCAGACCTAATGTTAACCAGTTATCTTGAGTAAAAGTTTCTGCAATAAACAGCCGTTTCATTACTGCAGTAAGTGCACATCTTACCTGAGCCGGTTTTACTTCTTCGGGCAATGCATTTTCTAAGGCTAATTTTGTAAGCGGCTGAAATGCTCCCACACGATAAGTGGATGACCTTCCGAATACGGGATAAGTGCCTTCGGGTGAAATAAAACGTTCCTGAAAAGATGCATAGCGCTGCATTCTTTTATAAGCAATATCAAATTCTTTTTTATCCCTTCTGCCCTTTGCCACATTTATTCTTAATATATCCACCAGCATTGGTTGTATTACAAAACCGTTATAATGATCAAAATGAAAACGTTCTCCATCGCTGTACCAGCCATCCCCCACATACCATTTGGTAACTTTATCAATCGCCGTATCAATTCTTGCGGCGTTATACTCTTCACCAATATATAATAAAAAGGTTTCGATGATAGCAGCAAATAACATCCAATTATTGTTAAACGGTTCTATCTGCCGAATGGTTTTAAATTCATGTATGATGCGCTGCTTAACAGTATCGCTTAATGGTTCCCATATTGCCGATGGGGCAAGCAACAATGCCTGTGCAATGAATGCGGCGTCTACCAGCGGTTGTCGGGATTGAGGAGTGCCCCAATATAAATAATCCGGACTTTGAGGATCTACGGCATGTGCCAGACTCTGCTGTGTTTGCAAGCGAAGACGCTGTCTTATTTCAGATTCTTTGCTGCCATCATCTGGCAATGCCAAAAAAGGAGCGATACCAGCTATAAGGCGGCCAAAAGCTTCCATATAAGCTACTTTCTTATTTCGGCCATCCCATGCAGGGCTGACTTCCACCGGCATATTTTTTTGCAACATCCCTTTGCTCATATTATCGAGCACCGGAGTTGCTATTTTGTCTAAGAGAGTAACCCAGTATTGTCTGTCGTTTTTGGAAGTAAATTCATTCTGCTCCGGCATTGCATCTGCCGCGGCCATTATTTTTTTGGCAGGCATCAACCCGGCCATACCCAACAATGATGACCAGCGGATAAAATTTCTTCTTCTCATTTTTAATTGTTTAGCAGTTGCTCAATTCTTGCAGCCAGTTTTTCTGCATTGGGTAACATTTCTTTTTCCAGTATTACATTCATGGGAACTGCAGGTAAATTTAATGCACCCAGTACTTCCACGGGTGCATCTAAATATTTAAAACAGGTATAACTAATTCTGCCCGCCAATGCTTCGGCAAAAGAATTATTTTGTTGTTCTTCTGTTACAATTAAACACTTGCCATGTTGTTGCACTGTTGTAAAAATGAGTGCTTCATCTAATGGGAATAAGGTACGCAGGTCAATAATTTCCACCTTGCCCGCAAATTGTTTTGCTGCTGCTTTTGCCCAGTATACGCCCATTCCGTAAGTGATTACACAACAGGTTGCTCCGTTGGCAATTGCAGCTTCATCAGCTTGTACTACCACATTGGCTTTACCTAAAGGAATGATGTAATCAGCAGATGGCTCAATTGTTTTAGCATCATCTGTACCGGGCACTTTACTCCAGTACAATCCTTTATGCTCCAGCATCACCACCGGATTGGGATCAAGAAAAGCAGCTTTCATCAGCCCCTTCATATCAGCAGCATTGGAAGGATACACAATTTTTATTCCTTTGATAGAAAGCAGTGTGGTTTCTATACATCCGCTGTGGTAAGGCCCGCCTCCACCATAAGCACCGATGGGCACCCGAATTAAAGTTTGAATGGGGAATTTTCCGCAGCTTAAATAACTGCTCTTACTGATCTCCGTTACCAGCTGGTTCAATCCCGGATAAATATAATCGGCAAACTGTACTTCAACAATGGGTTTTAATCCTGCAGCACACATGCCTGCGGTGCTGCCAATGATATACGCTTCCTGAATAGCAGTATTGAATACCCGGTGATCACCAAACTGCTCGGCTAATGTTGCGGCTTCACGAAACACACCTCCCAATCTGCGTCCCACATCCTGTCCGTATAAAATGGCTTCGGGATATTCTGCCATAATTTCTCTGATGGCAAATAATCCTGCATCCACCATTAAAATTTTGTCTTTGTTTGCCGGTGACCGTTCTCCCTTTTCTTCAGTAACCGGTGTGGGTACAAAAACAAAATCACTTACTGTTGCTGCATCCGGTTCGGGCGCTGCAACCGCCTCATGAAATTGTTTGCCCACCTGATCGGCAGCTTCCTGCTCAATGCTGTTTAATTCATCTTCGCTTATGCCGAGTTCTAATAATTTCTTTTTCAACTTTGGACCGGGATCATCTGTAAAATGTTTGGCCAGATCTTCTTCGGTACGATAAAATTCTTTTCTTACACCACTGGTATGATGCCCTAGTAAAGGCACTTTTGCATGAACTAAAAAAGGATGTCTTTCTCTTCGCACTTCTTCCACCACATTTTTCATCACTTCATAACTCTGTAAAAAATCACTGCCGTCAATACTTATCCTGCTGATACCTTTTAGCCCTTTTACCATTTCACTGGCATTAGAAGTTCTGGCTTCTTCTGAAGTGACACTTATTCCCCAGTTATTATCCTGTACCAAATAAATAATGGGCAATTGATGTAAAGCAGCAAACTGAAAGGCTTCACTTACTTCGCCTTCTGTAACTGAGGCGTCGCCGAGAGAGCAGAGGATGACGGGAGGGCTTGTTGTTTGTTGTTGGTGGTTTATGGTTTGTTGTTCGTTGGTGGTTGGTGGTTGTTCGTTGTCCGTTGTTAATTGTTCATTGTTCCTTAGCTGCTCCCAAAATTTTACTCCCTGTGCAATACCTGTGGTGGGAATGGCCTGCATGCCTGTAGCACTGCTTTGGTGAATGATTGTGGGTTTATCGTTGCCCCGGTAATTGGGATGCGAATAATATTCTCTTCCGCCGGTGAAAATATCATTTCCTTTAGCCAATAACTGCAACATCAGTTCGTATGGTGTAAAACCCATACCCAGCAACATACTCTCATCGCGGTAATACGGACTTACATAATCGCAGGGTAATAATTGAAAAGCAGTGGCCAGTTGTATGGCTTCATGGCCCCGGGAAGTGGAATGCACATATTTGCAAACCGCACGGTTAGCCTCATAGGTATCCGCCATATTTCTGGCTGTGCACATCAGGCGGTATGCATGCAGCAATACATCAGTTGCAATCATAATTCAAAAGTAAATTAATTTGGGGAGGATGGGACACAGAGATTCACAAAGAAACGGAGTTACACGAATTTATTTTGGTAATAGCATTATGTATTTGCAATTCACCATTACACGATATTTTTTCAACAGGGTTCTGAATTTCGCAATACAAACCGATAAAAGAGTCTTTTTGTATCTCTTTTTCTCTGTATGGCTTTCTGGGATAAGTGCACAAAAAAAATCGCAATGTTATTGCGATTTTATGAATGAGTTAAGTAATAATTTATTTTACTTCTACCGTCAGTAAATTGTCTTTTTCAAGATATGCTTCCAGCAAATCGCCCACCACACATTCACCTACTCCTGCAGGTGTGCCGGTGAAGATAAGGTCACCGATATTCAGAGAAAAATAATTTGAGATATTAGCAATCAGCGCATCAATACTAAAGATCATTTCGCCTGAATTGGCCTGTTGTACCAGTTCTTTATTTTTATAAAAACTAAAGTTGATGTTTTTTCTGTTCATTGCAGGTGTTACATCAATAAATTTTCCTACAGCAGCTGAATTGTCAAAAGCCTTAGCTTTTTCCCAGGGCAGCCCTTTCTTTTTTAATTCGTCCTGTATATCGCGTGCAGTAAAATCTATACCCACAGTAATACCATTGTAATAATTGGCGGCATGACGTTCCTGTATATATTTTCCATTTTTGCAAACACGCAGCACCAGTTCACATTCGTAATGTAACTCGTTACTGAACTCCGGATAATAAAAAGGTGTATGGCTTTGCAGCAATGCACTTTTCGGCTTCATAAAAATCACCGGTTCATCCGGTATGTCGTTGCCAAGCTCCTTGGCATGATCCGCATAATTACGGCCTACACAAATAATCTTCATGTCACACTTTTATTTAAGATATTCGGTTAAGTAGCGAAAATAGGGAAATAGCTTAAAAGAAACAACTATATGTAAGGCAGTATTTTTTTATTCTCCGGGCTTGATCACCATATTATTAAAACTGGTCATGGTTTGTCCAATACCTATGCTGATAAAGCTTTCAATTACTTCTACAGATTTCTGCACTTTTAATGTTACCACGGGCAGTTCATCCTTCAGCCATTTGCCCAGCACAAAATTGGCCTGCATGCCTTTGGGATAGTTATTGCCAATGCCAAATCGCAATTTGGGGTATTGATCGGTACCCATTACCAGCTGAATATCTTTCAGCCCGTTGTGACCGGCGTCGGAACCGCTGGGGCGTAGCCTAATTTTTTCCAACGGCAGCGCTATATCATCCAGTACTGTAAGCGTATTCTCCAGCGGCACTTTTTCTTTATCTGCCCAGTAACGGAAAGCCTTACCGCTTAAATTCATGAATGTGGTAGGACAAATACAAACCACCTGCTTACCCTTAAACTTTACTTCTGCAACATAGGCCAAACGGTCGACCCTAAAGCTGCCGCCATGTTTTTGTACAAATGCATGCACCACATCAAAACCAATATTATGACGGGTATTGGCATATTCAGGCCCTATATTACCTAATCCAACTATGAGAAATTTTGCCATTGATTG
>JBAXET010000128.1:0-8436 GCA_037140275.1 Ferruginibacter sp.
CAGCAGGTCTTACCGCTTATTTTAACGGCGGCTATAAAATGGGTATCCGCGCAATAAAAATTACTACCAGTGAGGTATTTGGTGGCAAAGAGGGTGTTACCGAAACCGGCAATTACGAAATGTTTGTTGATAAGAACGTATCTGTAGATAAAGGCAAATTTATTGTGTTGTGGAAACAGGTAGACGGTAAATGGAAAATGCACCGTGATATATGGAACAGCGATATGCCTCTACCAGCTGCGGCTCCGGCAAAATAGTAAACCCTATCCTGTTATATAAAGAACCGGTGCTGTAATGGTACCGGTTTTTTTGGGTGGTACACTGAGATGCGGAGTCAGCCGTTTTATAATAATTTTAAAAATTGAGCTTGGCCGACAGATTGATTACCCTTCCATCAAGCGGTGCCCAAATCTGTTTGAATACAGGATTTGTGGCTGGTCCAGTATAAATAGTTTCTTTATTGGTTTGCCTGTAATCCAGCAAATTTTCGCAGTTGAGTACAAAAGAAATGTTGTTGATATCATACCGCATCATTGCTGCCGCAAATAAAAAAGGCGAACTGGTGCTGCCATTATCTAAATATTGTTTGCCGGTATAAGCGGCTTCAATACCTGCCCTGAAATGATTGCTGAATTCATATGCAATTACCGTGGCAAATTTATTTCTTGCACTAAGGCTCACATTAGGATGTACAGCATCATATAATTGTTTGGCTGACGTTAAAGTATAGCCCAAATAAATTTCCAGCGCATCATGAGTTAATGCCACATAGGTTTCAAAACCTTTAGTATTCACCGGATGAGCAGCATTGTAAAAAGTAATGGTACTGTTTGGCCAAAGCACATCCACGACCGGCTGTTTAATTTCGGTGATATAAAACATCTGGTTTACCGTAATATGCCAGCCATTCACTACATTTTTATAATTGATATCCCAGTTTACCCCGGTTGATTGTTCTGCTTTCAGTATTGTATTGGGTATGATAAGTCCGTATTGTCTTTCATCAATATCATTGGCAAATTCAGATGGTGTTTTATAGCCCAGTCCACCCCCCAGCCTGCTGGTAAAATGATTGCTGATCTTATATAAAAATGATAGTCTTGGTAAAACAAAATTACCATAAGCAGAATGGTTATCCCATCTCAGTCCGGCCTGTGCAGTAAATTTGTGCGACAGCTTCCAGTCATCCTGTACAAAAAAGCCCAGTGTTTGATGATTATAATTATTGAACTTCGTTGAGTCGGGCAATTTTTTAGTAAATTTTTCTCCGGCAATATTTATACCGCCTACAAAATTGTGATGAGTTACTTTTTTAAGATAGGAAGCCTCAGTATAATAACTGAGCTGACTGGCTTTCATTCCAAATACATTAGTGCTGATATCACGGTTAAAAAAGCTGGTTGTGCCTTTAATAATCAACAGATCGGTGGCATTCAGTTTGTTTTCCCATTGTGCATCGATGGTATTGCGTAATGATTTGTTTTTAATAAAAAACTGGTGTTGCGCATTGGCTGTTTGGTGCAGCACCTGCATATCTCCACCATTACGGTCTTCATAAGTTAGGTTATACCCCAGTGTTACCGTTTGTTTACTGTTGGGATATAAAAATAATTTAGGGTGAAAGAAAACAGTGGTGAGATCGGGTACATCACTAAAGCCATCTTTATTTACATCAACCGCTTTTTGATAAGTAGCGCCTGTAAAAAATGTATAGCCTGCTTTCTTTTTACGATTAGAAAAATAGGCGTTAAAATTAGATTCTTTTAAAGTAGACTGATTGATGGTGATGGCCCGTTCAGGTGCATTCAGTTTGGGAGATTTAGATACCAGATTGATCATTCCTGCAATGGCACCACCACCGTACAAAGTAGAGCTGGCACCTTTAATGATTTCAATTTGTTTTAAATCTGAAGGTGGAATTTGTAAAATACTGAAGCTGCCCGAATAGCCGCCAAACAAGGGCAAACCATCGCGGAGTATTTGTGTGTATTTGCCCGGCAATCCCTGCACTCTTGCATCTGCATTACCGGTAGTGGCAGAAGATTGCTGAATTTGAATACCCGCCACATCACCTAATAGGCTGGCGATATTTCCGGGCTTGATGCCATTTTCTTCACCAACTTCTTCACTGCCTAATACTTCTACTTTGGTAGGCAGGTCTTCTATGCGGCTGTTGGTACGTGATGAAGTGACAATAATTTCGTCTTCTGTTTTAGAATTCTCTGGTTTCAGGTATACCTGAGGTAAACTTCGGGCAGCCTGTGGTATTTGAAAACTCATCGTTACAGTTTGATACGCGATATGCGTAAATACAACAGTAATATTTCCTGCAGGCAGGTTATGAATATTAATGATTCCATTACTGTCCGACGCTGCTGCCAGTTGGGTATTTTTTATTGCAGCAGTTACCCCCTGCACCGTTTCTTTTGTTGTGGCATCTTTAATAATACAGGTAAAATTATGCTGTGCACCTGCACTGCAGCATAGCAATAATAGCACTGCAGTAAATATCGTACTGAACTTCATGTTACAAATTTAAACCCGTTTTGATTTGGTAATACTATTTATTATTTACCTGCCACTAATATTTGAAATGTACCGGCTTTCATTTTAGGCCTTCCTTTTTGACCCGGTTCCATCGGCTCCAGCTCTGCTGCGGGCAAGTAAATCAGGTGAGATTGATTGTCTAATGTAATGGTACGGGCACTTTTTTTAGTTGTAATATTTTCGATCAATGTAAACTTTGAAGGGCTTTCTTCATGTATCACACTTAGCGTTCCATCAGCGCCATTGGCTGTATAAATATTTTTTGTGGCTGCATCAAAAGCTACGCCATCGCATCCGTCGCCGATAGTTATTTTATCTACCACTGCTCCATTAGTTGCATCAATTATCATTAATAATTTTTCACAACCAGCAAATAATCTTTTAGTGCTTTTATCAAATGCCAACCCGGTTGGTGCTTCACCCGGTGCAATACTCCAGTGATTAAGCACTTTAAAAGTTTTAGTGTCTATTACCACAATCTCATTTTTGTCTTCAATATTTACAAATAGTTTTCCCTGCCCGTCACTAACCGGCGTTTCGGGTTTGCCACCTACATCAACACTATCGATTGTTTTATTTAAAACAGGATCTATAATGCTCAGACTTTTACTGCGGCCATTGCAGGTAATAATTTTTTTACTGAAAGGTTCATAAATGATGGCATCAGGATTTTGTCCAGTGGCAATTTGTGCCAGCACCTGGTTTGTATTCATATCAAATACCGTAACATTATTTAACCTGCCATTACTGGTAAAGCCTTTTTTATTGGCTACATCAAAGGCAATACCATGCACGCCGGTGGTATTTTCAATAACCGCAACAGAGTCGCCGGTTTTTTTGTTGATCACATTTACCTGTGTACCATGACTTACATATAACCAGTCATTCACCGGGCCTACTTCTAAATAATCCCATCCGCCGGTGCTGGCAATATGAAAGGTATTGATAAGATGAATACCTGATTGTGCCTGAGTTGCATTGACTGCAGCAATAAGTATTGATAAAATCAGTGTTGTTTTTTTCATTTTTTATTTAATTTGAAATAAGTTATTGAAAACGTGTAATTTAAATAGCTGCCCTTTAATATCTACAGCATTAGTCTTTCATCTCTTTTAAAAATTTTCCATTCGCATCAAATATTACATCAGTACCATTTACTTCGGCTTCGTAGTTTACAGTGCCGTCTGCTTTAGTAATCTTTGCTCCTTCTTTAATGGTTTTACCTTTATAATGCTCTTTTACATAAGCCAGCACTGAAGCCGGTAATGCTGCAACTTTTATATCTGTTTCACTTTCTGTAAATGTGCCGTTGGGTTCAAACATAGCCGATATTGCTTCTGCATCCTTTTTAAAACTGGCTTCGTATTTACCATCTTCCATTTCCCATTTAGGTGTTACTCCGGGATTTTGCTTTGCAAAAGCTGCTTTTACTGCTGCAGGTACTTTAGTTGCATTTAATTTCTGGGCATTACCCTGTGTGCCGATTGCTGTAACCAGCACCACCATCAGTATTATTTTTTTCATTGTTATTATTTAATGGTAAAATAAAGTGCAAACCTAATCAGAGATTCTGTAGTTAATTTGAAGTTTATAGTTAATTAATTGTAAAGTGGTTTTACTTAAACAGTATACTTATAGTATGCCATCCGTCAGCATATTGATAGTCGGTTTTAAAATGGTATTGATCCGAAATTTTTTTTACAATAGATAAACCCAACCCTAATGATTCAGAATTGACTTTGTCTTTTTTAAATCGTTCGAAAAGCACTTCCGGATTAGTATTAAGAGGTGCACCGGTATTACTTATTGTGAGCAAGTTTTCATCAACAGTAATGGCGATAGTTCCCTTTGCTATATTGTGCTTGATGGCATTGGTAATCAGATTTGATATCAGTATTTCTGACATTGTTTTGTTCATCGACACAATAATTTCTCCGCTAATTGTTTTGGATAGGTTAATTTCTTTTGCACTAATCAGTTCTTCGTAATTGTCCAGATATTTGATAACAGTATTTGCAATATTCACCTGCTCTGTATCCTTAAATTGCTGGTTGTCTATTTTAGTTAATAGCAGCAGTGATTGATTAAGTCTGGAAAGCCGGCTCAGTTCTTCCTGTATTTGCTGAATGTAGCGCATCTGGGTTTCTGTGAAATTTTCTGCCTGCATCAGCAATTCCAGTTTAGATTTCATTACTGCCAGCGGGGTTTGAATTTCATGAGAAGCATTTTCTGTAAAGCTTTTTAATGCACTGTAATCTTTTAATACACTATTACTCATTGCAGTTACCGCAGCATTCAGTTCTTTAAACTCTTTGATATTTGTTTCTCCGGTGTTAATAGCTGTGGTATTACTTAAATTAAATTGCTTTAACTGCTGTAATGTATTGCTAAAAGGCAGCCATAGTTTATTCAATACAAAGCGGTTGATGATAAACAATACTATCAGAAGTAATAGTACAATCCCAAGTGTAAGTATCACTATCAGCCGTATCAGGTCTTCTGTTTCCTGCTGCGATTTGGTGACTGAAACCATATAGTTTTTTCCACTGCTCTGAATACCAAAAATTAAACGGCGCCCCTGTATCTGTTCTGCTTCTGCAGTATCATAAAGGTTTACACTAAATACTTTTCTTATGATGGCTTTGTTTGATGCCGGTTCAAATATTACTTCCTGGTCTTTATAATTTGCAGCATTAGGAAGATGATTATTTAAGCGTACATAGTCTTTCACTTCCTGTTCTTCTATCTTAAGATCCTTATCCAGCTGATGAATCAGCACAAACCTTAAAATAAAATAATAGCACAGGCCACCCACCAGCAATACCAGCACAGTTGCTGCAATATTAAACCTGTTATATCTGGCCAGTAATTTCATGAGTCGGTAAATTTATACCCCATACCATATACAGATTTTATATAATCGGCATCGCCGGCTTCCTGTAATTTTTTTCTTAAATTTTTAATATGGGTATAAATAAAATCAAGGTTGCCTTCCATTTCATCTCCCCATAAATGTTCAGCTATAGCGTTTTTAGAAATCACTCTTCGTTTGTTGCTTACAAAATACAGCAGCAGGTCATATTCTTTTTTAGTTAGCTCAAGGGGTAATGAATTTACCAATGCAGTTTTTGCTCTGGTATCGATGTTGATATTATTGAACTGAATAATGCTGTTGCCTCCAAACTGTTTGCGCCTGATGATAGCAGCCACTCTTGCACTCAATTCTGAAAGATGAAAAGGTTTGGATAAATAGTCATCTGCACCCGATACCAATCCTTCCACTTTATCATCAATAGAATTTTTAGCAGAGATGATAAGCACACCATCTGTTTTATTATTTTCTCTTAAAGTTTTTAAAACAGACATGCCGCTTCCGCCGGGCAATGTAATATCGAGTAAGATGCAGTCGTAATCATACAACTCTGTTTTTTCAACAGCTGAGTTAAAATCAAAAGCTGTTTCACAGATATAGTCCTGCCCTTTAAGATAAGTGGCAATACTTTCACTTAATGCCTTTTCATCCTCTATTATCAATACTTTCAATGGAAAAATTTATAGTAAAGTACGAAATGAATTTTGAAGAGAATCTGATGTGTATTTATAGCTTTAGTAGTTTATCAGCCTTTTTACATATTCATCCAATCTACTATAAGCCATAAAATTTTTCTCCAGTTCCAGATTAAATGGAATGGGAGTATCTAAAGAGGCACAACGCAGTACCGGGGCATCTAAATAACTGAAACAGTTTTCGGCAATCCATGCCGCTATCTCACCACCAATGCCACCAAGCAATGTGTCTTCGTGCAGCAGTAATACTTTACCGGTTGCAGCAACCGCTGTTCCAATGGCTGCATAATCTAGCGGCAACAAGGTTCTTAAATCTAAAATATAGATAGAAAGATAGCGGTGATTTTTTGCATAGTCCATTGCCCAGTGCACTCCGGCGCCGTAAGTGATGATGGTGATATCATCTCCTTCATCCACAATTCTGGCTTTACCAATTTCAGTTTCGTAGTAAGCTTCCGGCACAGGCCCGCTGATGCTGCGATACAAAGCTTTGTGCTCAAAATATAACACCGGATTGGGATCGTTGATAGCAGCAATCAGCAAACCTTTTGCATCTTCGGGTGTAGATGGATATACTACTTTTAATCCGGGCGTATGTACAAACCAGGCTTCGTTACTCTGACTGTGAAATGGTCCTGCACCTACGCCGCCGCCCGTTGGCATACGAATAACCACATCTGCATTTTGTCCCCAGCGGTAATGTATTTTTGCAAGATTATTAATGATCTGATTAAACCCTACAGCTGCAAAATCTGCAAACTGCATTTCCATCATACTCTTGTAGCCTTCCAAACTTAAACCTAAAGCAGCACCCACAATAGCACTCTCACATAGCGGTGTATTACGCACTCTTTGTTTGCCAAATTCTTCCACAAAACCTTCGGTTATTTTAAAAGCACCGCCGTATTCAGCAATATCCTGTCCCATTAAAATTAAATTGGGATGTTGCTGCATGGATTGATGAAGGGCTTCTTTGATACCGTCGACAAATCGTTTCTCCGGACCTTTTGTTGAATAGGAGTGAGTGGTGAGTGGTGAGTGGTGAGTACCTGCATAATTAGGGTGCTGCTCTACTGACAACTGATTACTGACAACCGACAACTTTGCATATACATCACTTAACTCTTCATTTGTATCAGGAGTTAATATTGTTGCTTGACCAGCAATTTGCAATTCCCTTTCGATATACACTTTTGTATCGGCTTTTATTTGTTCTATTGCTGTATCTGAAAGTACCGCTGTTTCAATCAGGTATTCCTCATATCGTTTTACCGGATCTTTCTTTTCCCATAATTCAAATAATTCGGGGGGCACATATTTTACACCACTCGCTTCTTCGTGTCCCCGCATACGAAAGGTCATGCATTCTATCAGATAAGGCTTTTGATTATTGATGCAATATTCCCTTACTCCTTTAATGGTTTCATATACTTCCAGTAAATTATTACCATCAATGCGTACCGCTTCCATACCATAACCACGGGCTTTATCGGCCAGACTAAAACAACGGAACTGCTCATTTACCGGTGTACTTAAACCATAGCCATTGTTTTCTATTACAAAAATCACAGGCAGGTCCCATACTGCAGCTACATTCAATGCTTCATGAAAATCACCTTCGCTGGTACCGCCATCGCCACTGAATGCCACCGATACTTTTTGTTCGCCTTTTAATTTATGTGCTAAAGCCACGCCGTCGGCAATGGCCAACTGAGGTCCCAGGTGAGAAATCATACCACAGATATGATGTGCGGCACTGCCGAAATGAAAACTTCTTTCCCTGCCTTTGCTATACCCTTCTTTATTGCCCTGCCATTGCATGAATAATTTGGAGAGTGGCATGTTTCGGCCTGTAAATACACCCAGGTTACGGTGCAGGGGCATAATCCATTCATCACTTTGCAATGCCTGTGTAACACCAACCGAAATGGCTTCCTGGCCAATTCCGCTAAACCATTTAGAAATTTTTCCCTGACGGAGTAAGATCAGCATTTTCTCCTCAATCATCCGGGGCAGTAAAATGCTTTTGTACAAGTTGATTAAAGCATCGTTAGAGAGGTCTTTTCTGTTGAACTGCATAAGATCCGTTTTCAGACTGTGAAGGTAACGGTTGTTATTGAGCAGGCAAATAGGTTTTAATTAAGAAAATAAGATTTTTAGGGGGAAGCCATCGAAGAATAAAAAAGATGCTTTTCTCCTTTAACCTCTTAGCCTTTTTGCTCCGCGCCCTCTGCGTCTCTGCGTGCAATAAAACATAACCACAAAGGGCACAAAGGTGAACACAGAGTTACACAAAGATTTTTTTGCTAAGAGAACAAAGAG
>JBAXET010000129.1:0-8424 GCA_037140275.1 Ferruginibacter sp.
ATAGTAAGGAGGGATAGCAGTAACATTCAGTGCCGACTTAGGGCCTTCATTATACAAAAAGGTATTATACAACCCTTTGTTTTTTTGTTTTAATTCCTGATAATAATTGCGGATAGGTTCGGCACCGGCGCCGTCTATTACATCCAGCGTTTTTGCCAATGCTTTCAACACATCCCTTCGCATGGGCTCACGGTTAAGGGTAAGGCCTGTGATAAGCTCTTTTAATTCGGGGTATGTTGCACTGGTGGCACTAATCAGCTCCAGAGTTTTAAGCACCTGCTCTTTTATGGGCGAAATATAATTTTCCCAGGCATGCTGTTTTCCGTTTTTTACATGTTCTTTCACTTCATCTTCCAGCAGACCAATCTCTTCTTTTGTGGCCAGATGATTTTCAAGTATCCACTCCTTCATTTGCCTGATACAATCCCATTCTTTTTCCCATGCCAAACGTTCGGAAGTTTTATAACGTTCATGACTGCCTGATGTGGAATGTCCCTGAGGTTGTGTAATTTCTTCCACATGAAATAATGCAGGGGTATGTGTGTCTCTTATTTTTTGAAGTGCCGGTTCAAATACTTCGCACATGCCGGCATAATCCCATCCTTTTACTTTATAGATATCAATACCGTTGGTACCCGGTGTTTTTTGCATTCCGGATAATGCGGCCGAAATAGAACCCTTGGTGGTTTGATATTTTTTGGGCACTGAAATACCATACCCATCATCCCATACAAAAATGGCCATTGGCACTTGCAGTACTCCGGCGGCATTTACGGTTTCCCAAAAATGCCCTTCGCTGGTGGAAGCATCGCCAATTGTACAAAAACAAATTTCGTTTCCGTTATTACTTAAGTTTTTAAAATCTTTAAGTGCCTCTACATTTCTGAATAATTTGGAGGCTAAAGCCAGTCCAAGTGCACGGGGCATTTGACTGGCTGTGGGCGCCATATCGCTGCTGGTATTTTTTTGATTGGCCAAATCGAGCCAATCGCCATTTTCATCCACATTCTTGGTTACAAAATGCGCATTCATCTGCCGGCCTGCACTGAAGGGATCGTTCTCAATATGCGGATCGGAATATAACTGTGCAAAATATTGCTCTACATTACAAATCCCGCTGGCAAACATAAAAGTTTGATCGCGGTAATAGCCCGCCCTGAAATCGCCGGGCTTAAAAAACTTTGCAGCGGCTACCTGAGCCACTTCTTTACCATCACCAAAAATTCCAAACTTAGCTTTTCCGGTAAGCACTTCCTTACGGCCAAGCAGGCTCACTTCCCTGCTGATGCAGGCAAAACGGTAATCCTTTAATACCTCGTTACGAAAATTTTCAAAGCTTAACTTTTCTTCGGCAATTAATTCGTTAGTGTCTGTTGTAGGCATATGAGTTGTATATGATAGCGCAAAAATATAAATTATTAAAGCAGGTTTGTTAATAATCTGCTAACAGGGCAACAATTTACAGCGGAATTATCCGTTTTAGTATCTTTGAAAGAGTAAATTCGCAACATGAAAAAAACATATACTTTGTTTTTGGCCATTTCACTGGCATTTGGCGCACAGGCACAAGAAGCTGTTACAGCGGTTCCTGCTGCCGCTCCGGAAACATTGGTTTTAAAAGAAGTAGAATTTAATTTTGGTAAAATACCTCAGGGGAAACCGGTACACCATGTTTTTGAAATGGTAAATACAGGTAAAGATTCTCTTCGTATTATAAATATTCAGGCCAGCTGCGGATGCACTACTCCTGAATGGGATAGAGATAAAGCGATTGCTCCGGGTGCAAGCACAAAAATTACAGTTGGATTTAATGCTGCCAGCGAAGGGCCTTTTGCAAAACCTGTAACCATTACCTATAATGGCAGCCAGACAAAACAGTTATTTATCAAAGGCGAAGTTTGGAGAACACCACCCACTTCTGCCCCTGAAAATAAAAGCTTAGGCGATCTTAAAAATTAAACAACCATTAAAATAAACCGAGAATGAAAAAAATAATCTTATGTCTTGCTGCAGTAGTGCTTACTGTAAGTGTATTTGCTCAAAAAACAGTTGCTGACGTTGCTAAAATCGCCAGCGAAATCATCGATTTGGGTAAAGTTAAACAAGGGGTACCTGTTACCGCTACATTTGTAGTTACCAATGTTGGTAAAGACCCTTTGATTATTGAACAAGCCAACCCAACATGCGGTTGCACTATTGGTGATTACACCAAATCACCTATTGCTCCTGGTAAAACAGGTACTATTACTGCAACTTATAATGCTGCTGCAGTAAATCCTTTTACTAAAACATTAACCGTAAAATTTGCGGGTGTGGATGAAATTAAAAATATCATCATTAAAGGCGAAGTTTTAAGCACAGAAGACTATGCAAAATGGCAGTCTGAAACCCCTGCAACAGTTGTAAAAGCTGAAACTCCGGTTCCTGTTATTGTTAAACCAGCAGCTGCAGTGGCAGTTCCTGTAAAAGCAAAAACCGTTAAAGTAAAACCTAAAAAAACGGTTACTGTAAAAAGCAAATAAATAAGCAAATTCTTATAAATACAAAACCCCTGCAATGCAGGGGTTTTGTATTTTATAGTATCTTTAAAATTATTTTGTTGCCCATCAAACGTTTTTATTTGAAAAAGGGTCATAATTACGGGAGCAACAACAAAACGGAACAATTTTTGGTACCTATGAATGCCGTTTAATTAATATTCAAAGAAACTATTTGTGACTAATACCTGCCTTTTAACCACCAGACTTTTTTTATGTATTGTATTAGTTTCATTATGCTCTATTGCAAAAAGCCAGTTAACGGCTGCTTTTTCTGCCAGTCCACTTAGTGGCTGCGCCCCATTAGCAGTAAGCTTTACCGATGAAAGTATAGGGTCGCCTACAGCCTGGCAATGGGATTTGGGTAATGGCGCACAATCCACCCAGCAAAACCCCACTTCCACTTATTTTAATTCCGGCTTATACACCATCTCGCTCACTGTAACCAATGCTTTGGGAACAAATACCATTTCCAAAACCCAATACATAAAAGTAGATGATAAGCCTGTAGTTGATTTTATCTCTTCCAATACAACAGGTTGCTTTCCGCTGAGGGCAAATTTTACAGATCTGTCTACGGGTGGGTCGGCTGCTATTACAAGCTGGGATTGGGATTTTGGCGACGGCACACTGTCTACTGCACCTAATCCATTTCATATTTACACAACAGTAGGCAACTATACCGTAACCCTTAAAGTAACTAATGCAGGAGGTTGTTCCAAAGTTATCAGCCGGCCTAATTATATCCGGGTTTCACCAGGCGTTACAGTAAACTTTAGCAATAGTACACCGGTACAATGTAAACCACCCGAAACCATCCTATTTACCGACGCCTCCACTGGCCCGGGCACTTTAAGTTATGAATGGCAGTTTGGAGATGGAGGACTGGCTTTTATTCCTAATCCCAACCATACTTATTTTACCGGTGGCAGTTTTGCTGTTACCCTTATTGTACAAAGCAGTCTGGGTTGTGTAGATACCCTTATTAAACCTGCGGCAGTAGTGATACGTGATGTGGTATCAGATTTTTTGGGGCCTGCCAGTGTATGTGTGGGTGTGCCTGCAACATTTACCAATACCACTGTTCCTGCGGGCTTAAGTTCTTTATGGAATTTTGGTGATGCCACTACTTCTACCCAAACCAATCCATCAAAAATTTATACGGCACCCGGCATTTACAATATTAAGTTGGTAAACAATTATGGTACCTGTGCGGACTCAATAACAAAACCAATAACGGTGTTAAGTTTGCCTGCACCAGATTTTACTGCTCCTGATATTTCGGATTGTAAAGTACCCTTTACGGTCAGCTTTACCGATCTTTCTGCAGGCGCCACAGGTTGGATCTGGGATTTTGGGGATGGCGGCACAGCAACAATAAAAAACCCCTCTCATACCTATACCGTAGCCGGATTTTATACCGTTAAACTAATTGCCGCAGGAGCAAATGGTTGCAGTGATAGTATTATAAAAACTCAGTTCATTAAAATACAGGCTCCGCAAGTGGCCATCAATAATCTGCCGGCAGAAGGTTGTGTGCCGTTTACAATTAACCCTTCTCCAAACGTTGTTACGGTGGATGGTATCCTTTCTTATTTATGGGATTTTGGCGATGGTTTTACTTCTTCTGCTGCCAACCCCAATCATACTTATACCACACAAGGCAACTATACAGTAAAACTTTTTATTACCACCAACGATGGCTGTATTGATTCGGCAGTAATGGTAAATGCAGTACATGCCGGTAATAAATCCATTGCCAATTTTACTGCAATTCCATTGGCACAGTGTGTTGGCCAACCTATTCAATTTACTGATCTTACCAGCCCTTCAGACAGATGGGCATGGGATTTTGGTGATGGTGCCGGAACTTCTGCTGTACAAAATCCAATGTATACCTATTTAGATACCGGCAGGTACAGCATCCGCTTGATTGCCTGGAATAATGGCTGTGCTGATACTGTTGTAAAAACAAATTTCATCACGGCGCTACCGCCTGTTGCAAGATATACTACTGCATTTAACTGCGGCAATAAATTACAGGTAGCGTTTACCGATCAGTCTGTGCTGCCGCAAACCTGGTTCTGGAATTTTGGCGACGGATTTACTTCCTTTGCACAAAACCCTGTACATATTTTTCCTGCATATGGCACTTATAGTGTAACACTTACCGTTACTAACGGCAGTTGCAGCAACTCCAAAACTTACGACATCCCAGTATTTAACGAGCAGGCTAATTTTATTGTAGCCGACGATACCATTTGCACCAGTAATGCGGCCACCTTTCAAACCACAGGCATTAACCTGGCCAATATTGTCACTTATTTCTGGGATTATGGCGATGGTGTTTCTGAATTCAATAATGCAACCGCTTCTCACTACTACGTTTTACCTGGATTATATACAGTTACGCTCACCATTACCGATAGCCGAGGATGCGTATCTACATTTGCCAGGCCCAATATCATCAGGGTGTGGGGACCAACAGCAAATTTTTCCTTTACCCCCTTATCGGGATGCAGGCCATTACCGGTAAATTTTACTGATCTGTCTGCCACCGATGGTACGCATCCTATTCTCTCATGGGTTTGGAATTTTGGCGACGGTATAACACAAACTTATACAGCACCGCCTTTTACTCATGTTTTTGATACTGCAGGTTATTTTAATGCCACACTTACTGTAACCGACAGCTATGGGTGCAGCAACCATTTACAAACTAATACACAGGTTTTTGTAACAGATCCCAAAGCAATTTTTTCATCCCCCGATACACTTACCTGTGCAGGCAAAAATGTAAATTTTGTAAATGCATCAACAGGTGTAAGCCTGAGTTATCTCTGGAACTTTGGCGATGCCACCAGCTCTGCTGCCATTAATCCTGTAAAAATATATACGGTTGACGGAGACTATACCGTTTCACTAACTGTAACTGACGTGAATGGTTGTACGCATACCATCACTAAACTGAAGTATGTAAAAGTGCACACTACCAAAGCATCATTCAGTGTAAATGATTCACTAAGTTCCTGTACCCCATTTGAAGTGGTATTTACCAATACTTCTTTATACAGTACCGGTGCCACATGGTTATTTGGCGATGGCGGTACTTCCACCCTACCCCAGCCAACACATTATTATTCCACTCCGGGTACCTATATCGCAAGACTGGCAGTGGTTGGGCCGGGCGGCTGTATTGATACTGTTAATAAAACAATTATCCTATATCCATCTACAGCAACACTTACGTATTCGCCTATTGCAGGTTGCTCTCCTTTACTTGTTAATTTTCATGTATCCACACCGGGACCAGTTAGTTATCTGTGGGATCTGAATGATGGCAATACACTAAGCACCACCGATTCTAATCTTGTATACAACTATGTTTTACCCGGAGATTTTTTACCTAAAGTAATTTTAGAAGATCAAACCGGTTGTCAGATTCCTGTAACAGGTATTGATACCATAAAAGTTACCAAAAGCGATGTAAATTTTGGTTTTGACAGGAGTTTATTATGTGATAGGGGACTGGTTAATTTCACCGATTCCAGTACAAGTAATGGTGTTATCATCAACTGGAGATGGGATTTTGGCGACGGAGGAACATCAACGCTGCAAAATCCTTCTCATTTATATTCCAATACCGGGTTTTATACTGTTCGGTTAATTGTTACTACTGCAAATGGTTGTAACGATACCACTATAAAAAATAATTGCATAAAAATTGTTGCCAGCCCGGTTGTTGATATTGCAGGCAATGTTGCCACCTGTTTCCAAAATAATCTTGCACTTTATGGAGTGGTACTGATACCGGATACCTCAGCCATTAAATGGTTCTGGAATTTTGGTAATGGCAAAACAGGTATTACACAATTTCCGCTGCCCCAGAAATACGATAGTGCGGGAACATATCCTTTACGCCTTATTGTTACCAACAGCAGCGGTTGTGCTGATACGGCAGATCAAACTGTTTTAATAAATCCTTTACCCATTATCAACGCAGGTATTGATAAAACTATACTCGTAGGTAGCACCGTAACCATCAATCCCACAGGCTCTCCGGTGGTGGATTATTTATGGACACCTTCAACGGAGTTAAGCTGTACCGATTGTTACAATACCATTGCTGCTCCCAAAAACACTACTACTTATACCATCAGGGTTACAGATGCTAATGGCTGTGTAAATAAAGATGATATTACCATCATTGTAGTGTGTAACGATAAGAATGTATTTATTCCAAACACATTCTCACCTAATAATGATGGGGTTAATGACAGATTTTATCCCAGAGGCAAAGGGCTTTTTAAAATTCAAAGCATGCGCATATTTAACCGCTGGGGCGAAATGGTATATCAAAAAGTCAATCTTTTTCCCAATGATGCAACAGCAGGATGGGATGGCCGTGTGAACGGGAAATTACAAACCACTGATGTATACACTTATCTGATAGAAATTATTTGCGAAAACAGTGAGATCATGTCCTATAAAGGAAACATCACATTAATTCAATAATAGTTATGATGAAAAATCATTGTATTTTTATACCAACCTCAAACACAGAAACTATGCAAAAAGGTTTGCATAAAACTTTATACTTTATTTTACTGCTGCTTTGTATCAGCCGCGGCAGCTTTGCACAGGATATTCATTTTTCTCAATTTTTTGAAACGCCCTTACTCAGAAATCCTGCGTTGGCCGGAATATTCAGCGGCGATATAAGAATACAGGCGGTATACCGCAATCAGTGGAATAGTGTTACTACCCCATATCAAACCGGTTCATTAAACGGGGAATATAAAAAGCCCATTGGAAAGGGCGATGATTTCATTACTATCGGCGGACAGATCTTATACGATAAAGCAGGTACTATTGCATTACAGTCAACACATGTTTTACCTGCTGTGAATTATCATAAATCACTGAGTACCGAAAAGAACAGTTATCTGTCGCTGGGTTTCATGGGCGGTTTTGTACAGCGCAGTATCGACAGAAGTAAAGTAACCACCAACAGCCAGTTTGATGGTACCGGCTTTAACCCCGGCCTTTCCACCGGCGAAACTTTTTTAAGAAATTCGTATTCTTATTTAGATGGCAGTGTAGGCATGAGTTACAATTCTCAGATTGGAAATAATACTGATAATAATATTTATCTGGGTGTGGCGTATCACCATTTTAATAAAGCCACTAAAGTTTCATTTTATGGCAATCCCAATTATGAAATGATACCTAAATGGGTGGGATCGTTGGGCGTAAGGATGAACATCAATGAATATTCTTTCTTTACTATTATGGGTGATTATTCCAAACAGGGCAGCTTCAGCGAAACCCTTGCCGGTGCTATGTATTCCTGGAAACTGGATGATATAGATGACCCCAGATACATTATACACGGCGGTGCATTTTTACGCTGGAAAGATGCACTGATACCTGTTGTAAAATTAGAATTTAAGCCCATGACCCTATCCGTTAGTTATGATGCTAACATCTCCCAATTAAAAACTGCGAGTAATGGTCGGGGTGGTTTTGAACTGGCACTGAGCTATCAAAAATACCTCAGTCACAATAATTCGGGTACAGAATCCGTTAGATGTCCGAAGTTCTGAATGTGCATGATGCAGTCTATAACACAAAAGATCATGAACTACCAAAAAGATTTTTGTTTTTATGGATTGTTTTGGATAAACAAAGCCCCGCTGTTTGCGGGGTTTTTAGTTTTTCAAAGTGGATTAATGCTTTTACTCCGTTTTATTGTTCAACAGTATGATGCCCTCCTCCCATTGCTGCCATCACGGTTTCCGCATTTACATCTAACCCTTTCGCAACAGCCATCCCCCAGTTTAACATCTGACCTTAAGAAGGGAAACAACTAATGGCTTATAATGAT
>JBAXET010000130.1:0-8407 GCA_037140275.1 Ferruginibacter sp.
ATATCAACCAGAAACCTATTACCCTATTTTATTAAAATAAGTGTTTCTGCTTAGGGAAAAATAATATCGCACTACTATACACTGCCTAATCAAATGAAAGTTCTGTAGAATTGATATAATTAATTAAAGCCGCAGTATTATTGAGTTTTAATTTTTTAAGGATATTGTGCCGGTGTACTTCTACTGTACGTATCGAAAGCATTAACCTTCCTGCAATCTCTTTTGAAGAAAGACCTGATTTAATTAATTTAATGATATCGATTTCCCGGAGTGATAAACTGTTAAGATCATGCACACCTGTTTCGCTTAACATTACTTGTGAGGATAAAATATCTTTAATTTCCGAACATACATAAATGCGCCCCTGCATTACCTCCTCTATCGCTTTAAATACTTCCAAATGTGAAGAGTTTTTGGTGACATACCCTTTTGCCCCAAGCTGCAGCATTTTTTTGGCATACACCAGCTGGCTGTGCATTGATACCGCAATAATATGTGTGCCGGGAGAAAATTTTCGTATCAATGGCACCGCATCCATACCGGATGCATTTTGCAAATTAATATCCAGCATTACAATATCAGGACGCTTGATTTTAATCATTTCTATTGCTTCATCAAACTCCCCGCAATCGCCCACTATCTCTGCTTTTTCATTACGCAGAAATGTTTGCATCCACATTTCCCTTATTAGTTTGTGATCGTCTACTATTACTATACTGATTTTTTTCATAGTCGGCTTTTTAAAGGAATACTAATATTTAATGTACACCCCTTACCAGGTGATGAAACCACGTTCATGGTTCCTGAATAAAATTCCACCCTGCTTTGAATATTTTTTAATCCTATCCCCCTGTTTTTGGCAGCAGTATCAAAACCAACTCCATCATCTGTAATGGTTAGTTCCTGATTATCCCCCTTTATACAGAGTTGTATGATCACATTTTTTGCGTTGGAATATTTTCTGATATTATTTACCTGCTCCTGAACTATTCGGTAAAACATTAGTTCTTCTTTATTGTCAATCATCTGACTTGTGTCTATTTCATACTTTAAAGTAAACTGTATGTTTTTCTCCATGCTCACCTCCTGTATCAGTTCTTCCAGGGCTTCATACAAACCAATATCTCCCAATGAAGGCGCTACTAAAGAATGAGACAGCTTTCTGATTTCTTCCATAACCTCATTTACATAATCATAACTCTGTGCAACCAGATCCAAGCCATTCTTGCCGATAGTCTTAATTTTTGCCATACCCAGATACATTTTTACAGTGGCCAGTATCTGATTAATATTATCATGCAGTTCTTTTCCTAGTTCATTGCGTTCTTTTTCCTGTGCCGCTATAGTCATTTCGATAATCAGTTTTTGCTGCTGTATTTGCTGTTCTATAAGAGCTTTTTCCAGTTTTCTTTTTTCAGTAACATCTGACCGTATAGCCAGATATTGATAGGGCTTGCCTTCTTCATTTAAAAATGGCACAATAGTAGTATCTCCCCAATGCAGGCTGCCATCTTTCGACTTGTTGCATACCTCTACTTTTAATACCTTCCCGGTTTTTATATGTTTCCAGAATTTTTCCCAGAATGCTTTGGGGTGGTATCCCGAATTGATCAGCCGTCCATGAGTTTCGCCAATTACTTCTTCTTTAGTAAAACCGTATAAAGCACAGAAATTATCGTTTACATGTTTTAATATACCATGCTGATCGGTGATGGAAATAATAGCCGACTGATCCAATGCATATTGATAATCGGATACTTCTTTTAAACTGTTCAGGAGCGCTTCTTCTGCCAATTTTCTTTTTGAAATATCTATTAACGTGCCCTCAATTATATCTTCTCCCGAAACAAGATCCTTTCGTATAAAACAGTTTCCTATCATATACACAGGCTTGCCATTCTTGTTCTTTAATTCAAGCTCAAAGTTATTCAGCTCTCTGTTCAGTTGCAACAGTTCAATAAATTCTTCCCTGTGCGCATCAAAGAAATAAAACATACTGGCATTACCTGCAAGCACTTCTTCTTTTGACTCATAGCCCAGCATTTTCACAAATGCGTTGTTACAACTTACTATATTCCCTTTAAGTGTTGTTTGATAAATGCCTGCCTGATTATGTTCAATCATCGTACGATACTTGATTTCACTTTCCGCTAATCTTTTTTCTGCTTCCAGTTTCTCAGTTATATCATTCAATAAAACAATCCGGCATTTTTTATCGTTATAATCAAAGTCATGTGAAGTAACTTCCACATCTATCACAGTGCCATCTTTCTTCATATGCTTCCAAACACCGGAATGAGAGAAATCTTCCTGCTGCTGTTTAAACAGATGGACAATTTTATCTACATCAGACTCAGGGCTGATATTGGTAATTTTCATATTCAGGAATTCTGCTCTGGTATATCCATAGTGAAGTATTGCAGCCTCATTTACATCTATAATATCCAATGTGGCTATCTCGCATACCCAAACAGGGATTGGTGTTTTTTCAAAAAGTTGCTGATACCTTTCACTAATCTCTTTTATTTTTCGTTCTGCATCTTTTCTATCAGTAATATCCCGTACAAATGCAAGTATGCGATTGTCGTCAAGTAAACGTGCATTAAATTCGGCATCCATCAATGTGCCATCCTTACTCTTTAATTTTCGCGTAAACCAAAATATTTCACCTGCCTTCATTTTTTTGAGCACAGAATGATCAATCAAGAACTCATCATTTGTAAGGAGATCATTGATGGTAAGCATTGAAAATTCTTCAAATGTATATCCTGTTTTAGCATATGCGCTTTTGTTAAATTCGTAAATAGTTCCGTCAAGTGAATATATCACAATAGCATCTGTTGCCTGAGAAATTAAGGAGCGGTACTTTTCTTCGCTTTCCTTTATCTTAATTTCCGAAATTTTCTTATTTGTAATATCTGTTTGCACTCCATCCCAAATCACTCTGCCGTCTGAAAGCCTACGTGGAACTGAATTAATAGCATACCATATTATTTCGCCTTTAATTGAGTATTTTCTAATCTCAGCGCTTAATGGTGTCATTTCTTTAAATGATACATTTTGTGCAGCTGATAGTAATTCCTGGTCCTCTCTGTTAATAAGGTCAAATAGAATATTTGGGTTTTGTAAAACTTCTTCTACAGTTTTACCTGTAATATTTTCAACTTCTTTGCTTAAATAAGAGAACTTCAAATCCCCATTTAATTCCCTCACTAATTGAAACATCATTGTATCAGGCAAGTTATCTCCCAACATTTGAAGCTGAATAACCCTTTCCTTAATTTCCTGCTCTGCCTTTATTCTGTCTGTAATATCATGTATCACAGTAAGAATATATTTCACTCCTTTTAATTCAATTAATTCTCCGGAAATAGTAGTATCTATTACCTGCCCCGACCTAATAGTAAGCTTTTTTTCAAAATTCGAAACTCTCCCTTCATTCATAAGCATACTTACAAATCTTTTTCTTTCGTCTTCATTTGCCCATCCATTCAATTGAAATGTAGTCATGCCCAATGCTTCTTCCCTTGTATATCCACTCAACGAAAATGCCCTTTCATTAACATCAACAATAACACCATCAGTAATTCTGGAAATCATTATAACATCAGGAGAAAGATGAAATATTTTTGAAAATTTTTCTTCGCTTTCTCTTAACTCATCTTCAACCAGTTTACGTTCTGTGATATCTCTTGCAGTTGTAATTATCACATCTTTACCAAAATACCTGCCTTTATTACATATAACATCCTTTGGGAAAATTTCTCCATTTTTTCGCTGCCCCCAAAATTCAAATTGCTCGGGAATACCGGTTGTAAAAGTTTTTGTAACAATTTCAAAAATAAGTGGCAAATCATTTTTGCCTGATGCCGAAAGAAATTCAGGCGTTTTCCCAATCACTTCTTCTCGCTGGTAACCATACATTTTTTCCACCCCATAATTAACATCAATAAAAACACCATTCTCATCTTGTATATAAATCGCTTCGGTAATGGTATTAAAAAGATCAAAATAGCTTTGTGCAGTTACCTTAACAGCTTCCACTGCTGCTTTTTTATTGGTTACATCAGTAAATATGCCATCCCATACAATTGATTTGTCTTCCAGTGTTCTGGGAATGGCACTAATATTCATCCACCTTGTTTCACCCAAATAAGTGATAATTCTTATTTCAATATTAAAATCCGAACTATTCACTATAGATGTATTTCTTCTTTCAAAATACTTTTCCTTGTCATCCGGATGAACCATTTCGATAAATGCATAAGGATCATTAATCAGTTCAGACACAGATTTACCTGCATATTTTTCTATGCCTTTACTCAAATACTGATAGTGTGAAATTCCATCATCCCCAATTTTTGTCTGGTACACTATGGAATCCGGCAGATTATCATTGATGGCATTTAGCTGAGCTCTTTTTTCTTCAATTTCATCAAGCATTTTATTAATAGCGGTGCCCAGTGTATTAATTTCAAATATATTGGAAGCCGTGGCCCTGATATCATGTTTTCCTAATCTTATCTCTTTAACTACATAAAGCAACTTTTGAATACCGTTGGTAAGCACATTAGCAATGAAAAGTGCAATTAAAAAAACCACCACCAATACAACTACTATGTATATAATGCCTGTACGGGAAATAGAGATAATTTCACTGTATACATTTTTATCCTGTTCTACAATTCTAACCCAACCTATAACTTGTTTATCCGGACTTACAATTGGTGAAACAATATCATGAATGGCCGAATCTTCCGAAAGTTCAAGTTGCTGATTTGAATAATTGCTTAATTTGTTTAAACTGTCGGGATTTTTTTTCCCAAGCATATCTGCTCTGGAATCTGCTAATATAACATGGTCTACAGATATAATCATTACATACTGAAGCCCGGGAAATCCCTGCAATGATGTCACTATTTCCTGCAACCCTTTGGCATCATTAGCCAGAATTCTGTAAGCCGCATTTACAGCTACGCTATTGGCAATAATTGAAGCTTCAGAATGGTCTTCAATATATACGTGTCTGCTCTCCTCTCTTTCAATGCGCACAACAAATATTACCATCAGTAATAAATGAATAAGTACCAAAGACAGGATAAACCTGTATTTTAACTTGTAAGGCCATATTCTTTTTATTTTACCGCCAAGTAATGTCATAATATTTTTGCATGGTTAGATAAGGCTTTTATTACATTCCCTGCTCTCGCATTTATTTTGATATTGACAATACACTTTTGAAATATGCATTTTTTTTCAATTTGCCAGTAGTTGTAAAAAATGCTTTTCATATCATTGTATTTTTATCGAATCTTTAGTTTAAACAAATGTAATTATGGTAACAGCATTCGGGAAAGAGCGTAGAGAAAAATTAAAAAACAGTTCTTTTTACTACAACCGGAAAACTATTACTCAAAAAATTAGATAGGGTTTACTACAAAAGTTATTAAAAATAAATTACGTTCGGATGCTTTAAAGCATAAAATAAAATGATAATGGTCATATTTTACAGCACGCCGTAACTACTTATTCTGTAAGAATTTATATACAACTGAAGGCAATTATCATAGCTATAAATTGAAAACTGCCCTATTGATGCAGCAACTCTTTTAAAAAAAACTATTATTCCTAAAGAGTTCGGGGCTTTTAGCGGAGTTGAGACTAAGTAGTTACACTTATTTGTTTTATTCAGGAGGTGTTAAAAGGTGAAAATATTAAAGCGCATTACTTTCCGATACAGAATTTACTAAAAATCAAATCCAATACCGTTTCATTTGTGATATCGCCTGTAATTTCAGAAATATAATGCAAACACCTGCGTATATCCAATGCCAGTAAATCTCCGGGTATATGACTGTCTAAACCTGTTTTAATTTCAAGTACCGACTGCTGCACTTGCTCTAATGCCTGGTAATGCCGGGTATTGGTAACAATGGTATGTTCTGTGGTAAGGTCTCCTTTTACAATATTGCTTACCAAACGCTGCTTTAAAGTATCTACCCCATTATCTTCTTTGGCAGAAATTAATATTACCCCTATGCCGGCAAATTTTTCTGTGGCATCGGCAATTCCAAAAACATCAGTTTTATTACCTACCAGAATGCAATTGGGATTCTTAGCTTTTATTAATGACACTGCAGTGTTTAATTCGTCGGCTGTTTCAGTGTTTACATCAAATATATAAATGACTTCATCCGACAATTCAATTTTTTCTCTGCTTTTTTCTATACCAATCAACTCAATAATATCTGTACTATTATCTCTTATTCCTGCAGTATCAATAAGGCGGAATAAAATACCTTCAATATTGATTACTTCTTCAATTGTATCTCTGGTGGTACCTGCAATATCACTAACAATGGCTCTATTTTCGTTAAGCAAAGTATTTAAAAGGGTAGATTTGCCAGCATTGGGTTTACCTACTATTGCAACACTTACACCGTTCTTAATTACATTGCCTAATTTAAATGACTGCAATAAATCCCGGGTAATATTTGCAGCATGTTCTATTAATTGATAGAATTTTTTTCTGTCGGCAAATTCTACATCTTCCTGGCTAAAATCAAGTTCCAGTTCAATCAGCGCAGAAAACTGAATCAGCTCTTCTCTTAAAGTTTTTAATACTGCACTAAATCCTCCGCGAATATTATTCAATGCCGCTTTTTGAGATGCAGCCGTATTGCTTGCAATCATATCTGCTACAGCTTCAGCCTGAGTAAGATCTAATTTTCCATTTAAAAAAGCTCTTTGGGTAAATTCTCCTGGCTTAGCCAGTCTGGCCCCATTTCTGATGCAAGCCTGTACTACCTGTTGTTGTACATATAAGCTACCATGACAACTTATTTCCACCACATCTTCGCCAGTATAGCTTTTAGGGTTTTTAAACAATGCGATTACCACTTCGTCAATACCAATTCCATTTTCCTTAATCAAACCTACATGTAATGTATGTGAAGCCTGCTGCATTAAATCTTTTGAAACAAATAATGAGTTAGCAATCGCTATGGCATTATTACCACTTAAACGAACCACGCCAATTGCCCCCACCCCCTGCGGTGTGGCAATGGCCACTATGGTATCACTCCAGCCTGATAATTTTTGATGCATAATGCAAATATACCCGCTTAGGCTGCTTTAATAAAATGGAGTCATAAATTATTTTGCAGCAACTTTTTATCTGCGGCATCTGGCTCAGCCATAAAATAGTGCTTAACCCCGGTAATTTGAACTTCATCAACTACATCAACAAAATTTTTATAATTGCTGTCATCTGTCATTTTAAGAATCAGAACCATTTCATCAGCTGAACCTTTTATTTTTTGCACAGCGGCTTTTTTTTGCAGCAGCACCTGTCTTAATCCCTCTGCACTAAAATTAGTCTCCCTAAGTACTGCATTATCCTGCTGCATGCCTTCATAGTAAAATATTTTATTGTCTTTGTCCAGCAGAATAGTTATTGCGCAACTTTGAGCAATACCTGTGCTTTTTTCTGAATCTTTAGGCTGCACAATATTCATGATGGCAGGCCTTGCCATTGTGGTGGTAAATACAAAAAAAGTAAGCAACAAAAATCCAAGGTCAACCATTGGAGTAAGGTCAACCCTTGTACTTTTCTTATTCACTCGTTTTCCTTTATTTGTTTTTGCGGTGGTGTTGGTGGTTATTTCTGCCATAGTAATAAGTTTTAAAAGAGATGGCAAAAAAACTTTTTTCCATACATAAAAAAAATCCTTTCAATTTCTTGAAAGGATTTAATAAAATTATAAAAAGTTAACTTAGTTGCCCTGTACAGAGAAAGTTATTGGCTGACGACGGTAAGCGTTTACATTACGCCCGTTTTGAATAGCCGGAGTCCAGTTTTTTGTTCTTTTAATAACCCTCATCGCTTCCTGACAAATGCCATAACCTGGATCGCTTTCACATGACACTTCACTTACACTACCATCTTTACTTACTACAAATTTTACAATTACAGTATAGTTACCTTCTCCTGCTCCGTTATCTGCAGGTACTTCAGTGTTGAGGTTTTTGGTAAGGTAGTTACGCCATGCTGCATCGCCACCTGGGAACCCTGCTTCAACCTCTACCTTGGTAAAGATTTTACCTTCATCATCATCTTTTTTAGGCACTTCAACAACACCCGTTCCTTTATCTTCTACCGGAGCCTGTACTATCTGCTCTTTGTTATCGCTCTCTACTGTTTTAGTACTGATTGCAGCGTCATCTTTAATTTCCTCGATTTTTTCTTCAGGCTTAACCTCTTCATCTTTTACAATTTTAGGAGGTGTAAACTTAACCTGATTAATTTCAGGAGGTGGTGGTGGTTTTGGTGGTGGGGGTGGTGGAACAACAGGAGGTGGGGGTTCTTTTTTCAGCTCCGCCATTTGAGTGTCTACCACATCTATAG
>JBAXET010000131.1:0-8295 GCA_037140275.1 Ferruginibacter sp.
TGTAACTACCGTATTTGTGTCATGCTGGTCACTTGCCTATTGCTAACTGTTTACTTCTTTACCTTGCTTTTTTTAATACAAAAAAGCAAGTTCATTAAAAACAGCGGACTTAGCCCTAAACTGATTACCATTTTATTTACCGGAAAAATACTGATAGGATTTATATACGTATATATAGAAGGTAGTATTTTCCAGGGGAGTGATCTTTCTGCTACTTTTTTAAACAGCCTTAACCAAACTGCCCTGTTAAAAAAAGACCCCTGGCATTTTATAAGCTCCATATTTCAGTCGGACAATGATAATTATGGCGGATTGTACAACAGCCGCTCTTACTGGAACGACCTGAGGAATATTTTTTTAGAAAAAACGGTTGGGGTATTTAATATTTTTTCGTTGAGTAATTTATACATCAACTCCGTCATTTATAATTTTTTCATTTTTTTTGGGCACATCGCATTGTACCGCAGTTTCATCCGTATTTGGCCTAAGCTACAAGCACCTGTTGTAGCGGGTTGTTTCCTTATTCCGGGCAGTATATTTTTTGTAAGTGGTATTAATAAAGACAGTTTGGTTTTTTTGGCTGTTAGTTTAATTATATATGCTGTCAGCAACCTCTCAGTTGCCATTAACCGAAACAGTAAAATAAAACATGTTGTTTTGTTATTAACCGGATTATTTCTACTTTTTGTGATCCGAAATTTTTTCTTTACTGCACTTATTCCCCTTTTAACTGCCTATTATTTATGTGGTAAAATAAATAGTAAACCGGTATATGTTTTTGCTGGTGTTTTAGCATTGGTTGCCATAGTGTTTTTTTTATCTCCGGAACTTATGAATATAGTTTGTGCTAAACAAGCAGATTTTTTACAACTTGGTTGGGCAAAAAGTGCCATTCCTGTTACAACTCTTGAGCCCGGTTTTAAGAGCTTTATTCATAATTTACCGGAGGCATTAAATATTGCTTTTTTACGTCCATATGTTTGGGACAGTTATAGTCCGTTCTATTTTGCAAGCGCCCTTGAATTACTGCTGTTGATTTTACTGGTGCTGATTTCAGTGATTGTAATCATCAAATCCCGCAATCCTTTATTTAATAACCGTTTGGTATTGCTCTGTCTTTTTTACGGGTTGGTGAGCATGCTCATTATAGGATATACCGTTCCCATACTGGGTGCTGTTACCAGGTATCGTTCTGCTTTTTTACCTTTTCTGATTACCCCTTTTTTATGCGCTTTTAACTGGGATAAAATAAAGTGGCTGCAATAAATAAAACCACCCTCTTTTATTTCTTACTATTTCTCTTTTACACCGTACAAACTAAATATTATTTTACCCTGTCAGCATGTACCTTTGCCGCCTATGCATTACGCTTCAATAGAAAATGTCAGTAAATCGTTTGGTATCAGAACACTGTTTAAAAACATTGGTTTTTATGTAGAGGAAGGAGATAAAATTGCCTTTGTGGCCCGCAATGGTAGCGGCAAATCCACTTTATTAAAAATTATTGCCGGCCTGGATACCCCCGACAGCGGAACTATTTGGGTACATAAAGACATTAAAGTGATCATGCTGCAGCAGGATACTCCTTTTGAAGAGGAAAAAAGCATTTGGGATAATGTATTGCGGATGAAAAATCCTGTTGTTAAAGCAGTAAAGGAATACGAAATGTGCCTGGAAGAAGAAGCTGACAATATTGAAAAACTGACCGATCTGATGGCACAGGTAGATGAACTGAATGCCTGGAATTTTGAAAGTGAACTCAAACAAATATTGGGCAAACTTAATCTGCATCATTTAAATGAACCGGTAAAAAACCTGAGTGGAGGGCAGCGTAAAAGAGTGGCTTTAGCACAGGCACTCATTGAAGCGCAGCTGCACGAAGGTAAATGCCTGCTCATTTTGGATGAACCTACCAACCATTTGGATGTACAAATGATAGAATGGCTGGAAGATTATTTAAGTGCGCAAAAAATTACCCTGCTGCTGGTTACGCATGACCGTTATTTTTTAGATGCGGTATGTAACGAGATACTGGAAATGGATGAGGAAAAAATTTACACATACAAAGGTGATTACGATTATTTTTTAGAACAGAAAAGTTTACGCCAGGAAGTACAGGCCAGCGAATTACAAAAAGATAAAAACATATTCAGGAAAGAACTGGAATGGATGCGTAAGCAGCCCAAGGCCCGTACCACAAAAAGTAAAAGCCGACAAGATGCTTTTGTGGTGGTGGAAGAAAGGGTAAGTCAGAAGAAAGAAGATCTGGAAGTTAGCCTTCAGGTTAAAATGACCCGGCTGGGAGGTAAGATTTTGGAGATGAAGAAGATCAATAAAAGCTATGGCGACAAAGTACTGATAAAAGGCTTTGACTATACTTTTAAAAGAGGCGAACGTGTGGGCATTGTGGGAAAGAACGGTGTGGGCAAATCTACTTTTTTAAAAATAGCATTGCATCAGGAGCAACCCGACAGCGGAAAAATTAACCATGGTGATACCGTAGTGTTTGGCAATTTTAATCAGGAAGGATTACAATATAAAGAAGATAAAAGAGCTATTGAATATGTAAAAGACTTTGCTGAATTTTTTCCATTGGCCGATGGCAGCAGAATAAGTGCCAGCCAGTTTATGGAAAAATTTGGATTCAGCGGCGAACAGCAATATACGCCGCTGAGCAAACTGAGTGGTGGCGAAAAAAGACGCTTACATTTATTGAGTGTACTTTTCTTAAACCCTAATTTTTTAATTTTAGATGAGCCTACCAACGATCTCGACCTGCAAACCCTTCGTACACTGGAAGAATTTTTACTGGAATTCCCCGGCTGTATTTTAATTGTTAGTCACGACAGGTATTTTATGGACCGCATGGTAGACCATTTATTTGCCTTTGAAGGCAATGGGGTAATTAAAGATTTTCCGGGTAACTATTCGCAATACAGGGAGGCGCTGGCAAAAGAAGGCTTTACAGGTAATGAAATAAAACCTGTTACGGAAATAAAAGAAACTCCGGTACAAAACACTGCTCCCAAAACAGAACCAAAAAAATTAAGTTTTAAAGAAAAGCTGGAGTTTGAAAATATAGAAAAAGAGATGCCACTGCTGCAAAAGGAAAAGGCAGATCTGGAATTAAAAATGAATGATGGCAGTATGCCATTTGATCAGTTACAAAAAGCGGCAGAAAGAATCAGTACCATCATTACACTGCTGGATGAAAAAGAAATGCGCTGGCTGGAACTGAGTGAGCGGATCTAATAAGTGAATAGTAACAAATTATAGCGAGGGATTGGCTAAGAGCACAAAGAGAAAAAGAGTATGGTGTCTTGCACTTTGTGCCCCTTTTCTCCTTTATGCTCTTTGCTTTCTGCTTTCTGCTCTCTGCTCTATGCTCTCTGCTTTCAGCTTTCTGCTTTATGCTTTCCGCTTTATGCTTTCTGCTTTCCGCTTTATGCTTTCAGCTTTCAGCTTTTTGCTTTTTGCTTTCAGCTTTCAGCTCTTTTCCTGCAATCCATTTCCATATTTGCACTCTTTAAAAAAAAGTATATCTTTAAATGCATGAACCAACGCTTCTATTCACTCGATGTTTTTCGTGGTGCCACAGTGGCCTTAATGATACTGGTTAATAATCCCGGCAGCTGGGCACATATGTTTGCCCCACTGGATCATGCCAGCTGGCACGGCTGTACGCCCACTGATTTGGTATTCCCGTTTTTTTTATTTGCAGTGGGTAATGCCATGGCTTTTGTAATGCCAAAACTAGAAGCGGAAGGGAGTGCAGCTTTTTGGAAAAAAATAATTAAACGTACCATCCTCATCTTTTGTATAGGTCTGTTCTTAAACTGGTTTCCTTTTATTAAATACAACGAAGCGGGTAATATAGTGGGTAAACCATTTGAAAACCTGCGCATATTTGGCGTATTACAACGCATTGCACTCAGCTATTTTTTCGCCTCAGTAATTGTGCATTTTTTTAAAGTGCGGGGATCCTTCGTAATGAGTGGCTGCATATTACTGTTTTACTGGTTTTTATGTGTGGCTGCCAATCCTGCTGATCCGTACAGCATCAGCGGATGGTTTGGAACAGGCGTGGATATAAAATGGCTGGGCGAAAAACATATGTACCATGGCGAAGGCATTGCTTTTGATCCGGAAGGTTTGATGAATACTTTTGCTGCTATAGTACAGGTGCTGCTGGGGTATTTAGTAGGGAATTATATCATTCAAAAAGGCAAAACCCATGAAATGCTGAATGGCCTTTTTATTGCAGGCTGTGTATTAATTTTTACCGGCTTTTGCTGGGATATGGTTTTCCCTATCAATAAAAAAATATGGACCAGCAGTTATACCGTGTATACTACCGGATTGGCCATATTAATTTTATCCGTTTTAATTTATCTGATTGAATTTAAAAACAGCAAAGGAATATGGAGCAGCTTTTTTGATGTATTTGGTAAAAATGCACTCTTCATCTTTGCGATGAGCGGTATACTGCCCAGGTTGATGGGACTAATAAGAATAGGTAATGGGGTAAATGCTGAAGGCAAACCACTATTTCTTACTCCTTTCAGCTGGTTTTATGAGCATTTGTGCAGGCCTGTATTTCCATCTTTGCCCAATATTGGCTCTTTATTGTATGCGCTGTGTTTTATTGCCATGATGTGGTGCTTTGCATGGCTGCTGAATAAAAATAAAATCTATATCAGGGTATAAATGGTATAGCTAAATTACACAGAGTTTTGGCGGTAAAGGCGCCACATTTCAATCAACTCAACCAGATTAGACACTTTTAATTTTTCAAATAATCTTGCCTTATAGGTTCCTACTGTAGAAATAGCGAGTGACAGTATTTCAGCTATTTCGGTCAGCGATTTTCCAGTGGTAAGTAAAGACACTATTTCTATTTCTCTGGAACTTAATTTTTCAAACGGATCGGAAACCTTATTGCCTCCCAAATCAACTACCAGTTGCTCTAACAGGTGATTGCTCATATATATCCTGTTATTCATTACCATATCAATGGCTTTCTGTAATTCGGTGAGGCCTGCATTTTTGGTAACAAAACCCATTGCACCTGCCTTAAGAAAACGTTTTGCATAAATAGATTCTGCAGTCATGGAAAAGATGAGCACTCTTGCGCGGGGGTATACAGTTTTAACGTATTCCATTAAACCCGCAGTATCACTGTCGGGCATTTGAACATCCATTATTACTAAATCGTAATCGCGTAATTTTAATTGTTCTAAAGCCGTAGCTTCGTTTTCTGCTTCAAAAATTTCGCAAGGCTTATACAGTTCAAGCAAAATATTTTTTACTCCAGATCTTATGATCTGGTGATCATCAATCAGTAAAAAATTCTTCATAGTTGTTAGGTTTATGTGCAGGTTTTAAATAAGCTATCTGTTACAAATTTAACTATATAATTTATTACTATGGCCATTTATTTTGAATGGCATTGTAATGTAATAAAAAACATCCTTAAATTGCAATACTGATTTTATACAATTTTGAGGAGTTTTTTTAAAATCTCCAAAGTTAGCCGTAGCTTTAACCAGCCATTATTTTTAAAGCCTGCATTTCTTTATCAATGCTGCTTTATTTTTAACCAACCGCCTTTACAATGAAAAGAGTTTCCGAAAAAATTCTTATTACCGGCCTTTCTATAGTGGTTGTGGCTATAGTAACCATCATTTTTATTTCGTATAAACTTTCGCAAAAAGTACATGCTACTGATGTGCTGATTACACATACCACTGATGTACAATTTCATATTCAAAAATTATTATCCAGTGCTATAGATAATGAAACCGCCGCCAGAGAATATGTATTAACTGGATCAGCTATTTTTTTACAACCTGTACAAAAATCAGAAGTTGAAATTTCAGCTAATAGTATAGAATTAGACACTCATTCCAGCTTCCATCCTTCGCAGCAACCCAGGATTGACAGCCTGAAGGTATTGCTTCAAAAGCGGATGGTACATTCCAGTACAATGATTGGCTTAAGAAGAGAAAAGGGACTGGATGCAGCCATTAAATTTGCCGAAACCGGAGAAGGCAAATTAAATACTGATCAAATCAGGCAGCTTTCTGCAAATATCCTGTATGAAGAAAATATACTAATGCAAGGACAAAGGTTGTCTAACAGTGCAGCAATATCCAATTTAAACAAAATATTAATAGGACTGGCGCTGTCAATTTTTACCTTGTTAATACTGGTATATATTTTGGTGCAAAAATCAATGAAAGCACAAAGAAAATCAGAGCAACTACTGCTTAATGCCAATAGTGCTTTAGTTAAAGAAATTAAAGCAAAAAACGAACAGCTGGCACATATTTTTGAACGTATTACCGATGCATTTGCTGCATTAGATACTTACTATAATTTTACCTATATAAATAAAAAAGGAGGAGAATTACTTCAGCAAATACCAGAGAACTTGATCGGAAAAAACATTTGGACTTTTTTCCCGATTTATGATATTAATAACCAACTTTTTTACAATGCGCTTGATACCGCCATGCAAAACCAGAAAGATGTTTATCTGGTAAACTACTATATCCCATTTCAGCAATGGATTGAAGTTCGCATTTACCCTTTTCCTGATGGGGCATCTATATTTTTTTGCGATATCACCGAAAAGAAAAAGGCAGAAGAAAAAATTTTAAAAGCCAACCGGCTATACAATTTCATTAGTGCAGTAAACCAGATGATTGTGCATACGGTAGACGCCAATACTTTATTTAAAAATGTGTGTAATATTGCCATAGCACAGGGGCAGTTTAAAATGGCATGGATTGGTTTGGTAGATGAAGTATCACAAAATGTTATACCTGTACAATTTGCGGGTGATGAGGCGGGCTACCTGAGTGAAATGAGGAAAATAAAAATACACAATGTTGTGGGCGGACAAGGGCCAACAGGTACTGCAATAAGGGAAGCGAAATATATTATCAGCAACGATATTGAACATGATGTACATATGCAGCCCTGGAAAGAAGCCGCTTTGGAAAGAGGATACCGTTCGTCTATTGCGGTACCCATTTTAAAATTTGGGAAAGTAATGGGCAGTTTTAATGTGTATGCTGCAGAAAAAGATTTTTTTGATGCAGAAGAAATTAGTTTGCTGCAGGAAGCAGCTGGTGATATTTCATTTGCACTGGAGATCATTGATAAAGAATTACAAAGGCAACAAGCTGAATTACTTATTACTGAAGAAAAAGAATATTCAGATGCTATTATCAACAGTTTACCCGGGATTTTTTATTTAATTGATGAAAAAGCAAAATTATTGAGGTGGAATAAAAATTTTGAAACTGTATCAGGATATGGTGCTCCCGAATTATCGTCAATTCATGCACTGGATTTTTTCGACATCAATGAAAAAGAACTGGTGGCTGCAGCCATACAAACTGCATTTGAAACCGGCAGTGCCGAAATTGAAGCCAATTTTTACAGCAAAGACCATAAAAAAATTCCCTACTATTTTAATGGTTTTTCATTTAAGTTTAATAATCAGAAATGTATTGTTGGAGTAGGGACTGATATTTACGAACGTAAAACAGCAGAGGAGGTAATAAAACAAATCAATAAAGAATTATACGAACTTTCCAAACACCTCCAAACCATCAGGGAGGAGGAAAGATTGCAGATAGCCCGCGATTTACACGATGAACTGAGCCAGCAACTTACCGGAATAAAATTGGGTATGGAATGGTTAAGTTTAAAAATCACTAATGAGGATATCAAACTAAAGGACAAAGTAAATGAAATGGTAGACCAGATAAAAGTAACTATCCTATCAGTAAGGAGAATTACCTCTAACCTAAGACCCACTATGCTGGATGACCTTGGTCTTGTGGCTGCACTGGAATGGCAAAGTATAGAAATGAAGAACAGGCATAACATCAATATAAAATTCAGGGCAGATATTCTGGAGCCCAACCCTTCTTTAGAAATAAGTACTGCATTGTTCAGAATTTATCAGGAAGCGCTCACTAATGTAGTGCGGCATGCTGCTGCCAGTGAAGTAATCAGTAGCCTGCAATTGGTTAATAACAAAATTATACTGGAGATCAGCGACAATGGCATTGGTATTGGTAACAACGGTAAAAAAGACAACAATCGTTTTGGCCTTATTGGTATAAAAGAAAGAACATTTGCCATTGGGGGCAAATTTGAACTGCTTAGCCAATCTGGTAAAGGAACCACAGTAAAAATTGAAGTGCCTGTTTAGAGTTGTCTTTTGCCCGCTATTGGGTGTAGGCTATTCCGCATTGTCTTATTTATGTCACATAAATA
>JBAXET010000132.1:0-8281 GCA_037140275.1 Ferruginibacter sp.
GTTTAAGGAAGAGGTATTCTCAACAGTAAATTATTTAAAACTTAAAAAAATTAAAAGGCTGATGGATGAGAACCAGCGGGATCTTGAAAAATCAAGAGATTCGGAAGAACAGCTGATATTATTACAAACTCATCAGCACCTGAAACAAATGGAAATAGATTTAACCCGTCAACTGGGTACGGTCATTTTTAAATAAGTTATTCAATAAAAAAGTCCCGGTTTAATATCGGGACTTTTTATTATTTATCATTAAAATTTTTCTTTTGTGCGGTTAGTTTTTCCATGGTTACTTCCAGTCTTCTGGTTTTAGTTTCTTCTTTTTTTGCACTTATAATCCATTCCACATACTCCCTTTTATGACTAAATGCCAATGATTCAAAAAATACTGCTGCTGTTTTATTTTTATCTAACAGTTGTTGTAATGCAGCTGGAGTTTCAATGGTTCTTTTACTAAAATCCACACCTGGTGCCGGATTTTCTGAAGTAAATGTGGTTGCTTGTCTTTTTACAGCATCAGTTTTTTTAAATCTTAATGCGCTCCATAAAGTATCAACAGCAATAAGCCTTACTGTTTCGTAGCCCATTTCAGTAATAAAACCCCAACTGGCATCTCTTGATAAGTCGCTGGCAATTTTTGAAGAAGTTTTAGGATAGGCAATCCAGAATTTGACCTCAGGATGTAATGCCGGTACCACTTCTTTTAAGATATCCTTGAGTTGTTTTTGACTGAATGCAAAAATCAAGGCAAAATCAATTTTTTTGATTTTAAGTAGCGGGGTAACATTCTTAGAAAAGGAAAACTTGAGGAATTGCTTTTCTATTGATAAAGGTAAACCCTGTAATAGCAGGTTTTTTTCATCTTTTAATTGCAATTTCTCTAACAAAGACTGCGAAGACATAGGCTAAACAACGTTAATTAATAATGGTTACATAGCTATACAAAAAATACCACCTGCTTTTACACATACAGTATTATTTGTAAGGTCTTTTGGGGAGGTTTATGTTAGAACAGTTATTGCCGTTTAACAGTACAAATTTAAACATAATGTTTGGTAGATAAAAGCATAACATAAAAAAAACGCTGCATTTGCAGCGTTTTTTAAAATTATATGTAATATAAATCTACTTAGTAACTGGTTTATAATAGTTTAAAGCTTCATTCATGCGTTCCTGTAATTTGGCAATCCTGTTTTCATCTGAAGGATGAGTAGCCAAAAACTCAGGTGGTTTTTGATTTCCGCCGGCTGCAGACATCCTTTGCCAGAAAGGGATAGCTTCCCTTGGATTGTAGCCCGCCATTGCAGCAAAGTTTAATCCAAAATGGTCGGCCTCATATTCCTGTGTTCTGCTGTTGGGTAATAAAACGGCCACCTGAGCACCGGGTGCAAATACATTATTGAACAGATTATTGTATTTAGAGTTGCCAGAAGTGGCAATATCACCCACTATCTGCAGGCTCTGCATGCCGGCAGCGGTACTCATCCTTTCGTTGCCATGATGAGCTACAGCATGGGTAATCTCGTGCCCCAATACTATGGCAAGTGCGGCTTCATTTTGAGTTATAGGTAACAGTCCTGTATATACCACCACTTTACCGCCGGGCATGCACCAGGCATTTACTTCTTTGTTATTTACCAGATTAAATTCCCATTTATAGCCTTCCAGTTCTTTAACTACATTGGTTTTCCCTTGCTGGGTATAATAATCTTTCATGGCTTTTGCAATTCTTGATCCTACCCTTTGCACCATTTCTGCATCTTTACTCACCGTTTCGCTTATTACCGGATTTTGGGATAAAAAGCTCTTGTATTCTGTCAGCGCCATTTGCTGCAGGGTCTCTTCTTTAAAAAGTCCTAATTGTTTTCTGCCGGTTACTGCATTTTTATTGCAGGCCATAAAAAAGACTGCTGTAAACACAAAAAAAAGTAATTTCTTCATTTTACTGGGGTTTAATAAAACTATATAATCAATTGGCATACCAATTTTACGCACCAAAACATTAAAAACTGTTAAGGTATGACAGAAATTTTTAGAATAAGGTTGGCAGAAACTGAATTAGCTGTTGCGGCGGCGGGATTTTCGTTTGTCCCTGTGCTTAAGAATGGGCACCCTGCTTTCTACACCTCTAAGGATGCGGCCAATATTTTTTTGATGGGTAAATATTACAAGTGCCGCTACAATAAGGGCAAAAAGGCGATACAATTTTTCATGTTCATTCCAAATCCACAATACACAGATGGGTAAAAATAATGCTGCTAAAATGGAGCTGAGTGAAACATAGCGGGTTAAAAATAATACTAAAAGAAAAACACCTACACAGCTTATTGCTACAACAGGTTGCATAGCCAGCAACATACCAAATAAAGTAGCCACTCCTTTGCCTCCTTTAAAATTAGCATACAAAGGAAAAATATGCCCCACCACAGCTGAAAGCCCCAAGCCAATCATAAAATTGGTTCTTTGCAATTCCGCATCGCTGCCATAGTAAGAAGGTATGAAATTGTATAAACCCACTGCAAAAGCACCTTTTAAAATATCCAGTATCATTACCAAAGTGCCATATTTAGAACCTAATACCCTGAAGGTATTGGTAGCACCCATATTGCCACTGCCATAATCACGTATATCTATTCCGAAGAATTTTTTACTGATGATTAAAGCCGTAGGAACTGATCCTATGAGGTATGCAATAATGATAAGAAATAGTTCTTTCATTCGTGAGTTGAGTTAAGTTGAACAAAACAAAAATAATGATTTTGGGGTACTTAACCTTAATTTAATACAATAAATCATCTCCTGATGATTTGTTGTAATATTATAAGTCTTTTATACTGTGGCTAATATGCAAATCCAGTCCTTTTGTCGTGTAAATGACTTGAATGCTACATTATTGGCTTCTAATGATGCTTTTATACTATCAATATCTGTGTTGAGAAAGCCACTTAATAAAACAGTTGCACCTGCAGCACAAGATTCGGCCAGGGCAGTCATGTTTGCAGTAATCACGTTCAAATTAATATTGGCCAGAATAATGTCATATTTTTTTCCGGCTACTACGGCTTCGGCCTTTTGAATTTGAATATGAGTTGCCTGATTGCGCAACCGATTCTCTTCTGCATTCTCTATACTCCAGTCGTCATTATCAATCCCCACAATATCTGTTGCACCCATTTTTTCTGCAAGAATAGCTAATACACCTGTTCCGGTTCCAAAGTCCAGAACCGATTTTCCTTTAAAATTAATCCGGCTCATCTGCTCCATCATTAAATAGGTGGTGGCATGATGTCCGGTTCCAAAACTCATCTTTGGAGTTATCACAATCTCATGCTGCACATTGGGTACCGGCTGGTGAAACTGTGCTCTAATGGCTGCAAAATCATTAATGATTACCGGTTCAAAACTGCTCTCCCATGCTGCATTCCAGTTTTGCTGTTCCACTAAATCCAGTGTATAAGCCAGCTGCATACTTTCGGCAATCGTTTTAAGTTCCAACTCATTAAAATCCTCTTCTTTTATATAGGCCTGCAGTAAATTATTGGCCTCTTCAAATCCTTCAAATCCTATATTAGCCAGTAAGGCAATGAGTATTTCGTTTTGCTCTTCAGTATTGCCTGTGCTGAAGGTTACTGCTGTGTATTTCATCGTGATTTTTTTTAAAATAAAAACCGCAGGTATCAACGTGTTGATCACCTGCGGTTATAAATTAGCTATGCTGAATTATCCCTGCTGCTCACCTTGCTGTGGCCTTGGTTGCGCTTCGGGTTTTGGAATTAAGGCTTTACGGCTTAATTTGAATTTACCTGTTTTGGAATCAACATCCAGCAATTTCACTTTCACTTTATCACCTTCTTTAAAAATGCCATCCATTGTTTCCAAACGTTTCCAGCTTATTTCACTGATGTGTAACAAACCTTCTTTTTTAGGCAAGAACTCAACAAAAGCACCAAATTCTTTAATGCTTTTTACTGTTCCTTCGTAAGTATCACCTACTACAGGTACAGCTACCAATCCTTTGATCCAGTTTACAGCTTTATCCAAACTTTCTTTAGATGCAGAGAATACGCTTACTTCACCCACATTGTTAACTTCTTCAATATTGATGGTAGCACCGGTTTCACGCTGCATTTCCTGAATAACTTTACCACCGGGTCCGATTACCGCACCAATATATTCTTTATCGATAATGATCTTAACCATTCGTGGTGCATGTGCTTTAACATCTTCCCTGTGTTCAGGCATGCAAGCATACATTGAATCGAGGATATGTAAACGACCCTGACGGGCCTGTGCCAATGCCTGACGCATAATATCCATACTTAAACCATCTACTTTAATATCCATCTGCACACCGCAAATACCATCACGTGTACCGGTAACTTTAAAGTCCATATCACCTAAATGATCTTCATCACCCAGGATATCAGTAAGTACTGCAAATTTTCCTTCTTTAGTGATCAAACCCATAGCCACACCACTAACGTGCTTTTTGAGAGGAACACCGGCATCCATTAATGCTAATGAACCGGCACAAACTGTAGCCATTGAAGAAGAACCGTTACTTTCTAAAATATCGCTTACTACCCTTACAGTATAAGGATATTCGCTGCCCGGCATCATTTGTTTTAATGAACGCATAGCCAGGTTACCATGTCCTACTTCACGACGGCCAACACCTCTCATCATTTTCACCTCACCGGTAGAGAATGGAGGGAAGTTATAGTGTAAGATAAATTTGGTGTACTCAGATTTATGGGCACTTTCTACCAATAATTCATCTAAAGGTGTTCCAAAAGTAACTGTTGTAAGTGATTGTGTTTCACCTCTTGTAAACAAAGCAGAACCGTGTGGGGTAGGCAAAATATCAGTTTCCATCGACAGGTTACGGATATCTTCTGTTCCTCTTCCGTCCAAACGTTTTCTGTCGTTCAGAATCATATCTCTTACCACATTGTATTGCAATTCGCCAAAATAATGGCCAATTAATGCTTTATCTTCTGATGCTAATTCTTCACCTAAAAACTCTTTTACTTCTTTTTTAAGGGCATCAAATGCATCGCTTCTTTCGTGCTTTGCAGAAGCTGAAGCAGAAATCGCATACATTTTATCTTTTGCAAAAGCAGTGATCTTTTCGTTCAGTTCTTCGTTACGGTAAGGTTTGGTGTACGCTCTTTTTGAAGTGATTCCCAATTGAGCCCTTAACTCAACCTGTGCTTTAATCTGGATGCGGATAGCATCGTGAGCCAGTTCCAAAGCCTTAACTAAGTCTTCTTCCTGACATTCTTTAGCTTCACCTTCCACCATCATGATATTCTTTTCGGTAGCAGCAATGATGAATTCCAGTTCGCAACCAGCCAGTTCCGAACGGGTTGGATTGATAATGAATTCGCCATTTTTGCGTGCAATACGTACTTCAGAAATGATTTCCTGAATGGGAATATCAGACACTGCTAATGCTGCAGATGCTGCTAAACAAGCCAATGCATCAGGTAAAACCTCTGCATCACTTGATACCAGGCTGATTAAAACCTGTACATCGCATAAATAATCTTCCGGGAATAATGGTCTTAATGCCCTGTCTATTAATCTTGAAGTTAAAATTTCATAATCGTTTAATCTGGCTTCTCTTTTAAAGAAAGAGCCCGGTACACGGCCGGCTGAAGAAAATTTCTCCTGATAATCTACTGATAATGGAAAGAAGTTTTGACCTTCTTTAGGTTCTTTATTAGCAACAACTGTAGCTAATAAAATACAATTGCCCTGGCGTACAGTAACTGCACCATCTGCCTGGCGGGCTAATTTTCCGGTCTCAATGGTTACCATACGGCCACCACCAATATCGAATGTTATAGATTTTGGTTGTAATGACATAAATACTTTTGATTTAAAATTTGACTGAATCGTTGTGTTGAATCACGGGTGCTGACAAACCCAATGCTGCGAAAGCAAACTATAGCGACCTTGTTTAAAAAGAATAATTCCCAACCGTAAAAATGCAGTTGGGAATTAGTCAATATTACATAGTTGGAATAATTTTATTTACGCAGACCTAATTTTTCAATTAAAGCTCTGTAGCCTGTCAGATCGTGTTTGCTCAGGTAGGTTAATAAACGTTTGCGCTGACCAACCATTTTCATCAATCCTCTTTGAGAAGAAAAGTCTTTTTTGTTAACTTTAAGATGTTCAGAAATTTGGTTAATACGCTCAGTCAATAAAGCGATCTGGCCCTCAATAGAACCTGTGTTGGTAGCTTTGCCACCGTAAGTTGTGAAAATTGTTGCTCTTTTTTCGATTGTTAAATAAGGCATTTCTTGTTTTTTTTAAATAACGTCTTTGTTATGTTTCTTTTATATTTCGCCGCAAAAGTACATAAAAAAATCGTTTTTAGGCGGCAGATTGAGTATTTTTTTTGAATATTGTTGATATATATGCCGCTGAAACAACCATAAACCGGCAAGAAGACCGAATAATGCCTGATTCAATACTTATTTTTTCCGAAACAAGCTCACCCCGGCTGGCCTGGGTATGCGCACTGATATTTGATCAGCGCCTGGGTATTCCGGCAAAAATAACGGTTGATATTGAAGAATATATCGTTTTTAGCGGGCCAAAGGTACTGTATCGTAAGACTTCCGAAAACGGAGGACTGCATATTTGCCCGGCAGGAATTTTATTTGAAAGCAGCATTGAACCCCAAAAGATAGATTCGGTGCTGCACAACGGACTATCTACTCCTTTTGCTACCGCTACCGGAATATTTCCTTTTGATCCCTTTGCCGCCATATTTTACCTGGTAAGCCGGTATGAAGAATACCTCCCTCATTCCCAAAATCAATACGGCCAGTTTAGGGCTGCAGATGCTATGGCTTATCAATCAGGTTTTTTGCATCAACCAGTGGTGGATATCTGGATCAATGAACTGAAAGCCGAATTATTGAAATTATATCCGGCCATTAATTTTACCAAAAAAACATATAGTTCCACATTTACCTATGATATTGATGTAGCCTATGCTTATCTTGGGCGGGGATTTAAAGCTACTGCCGGGAATATTTTAAGAGACTTATTGTCTTTCAACATAAAGAAAATAATAGTACGGCTAAAAGTGCTTTTACAATTAGCCCCCGATCCATTTGATACCTATTCGCATATACAGGAACAGAAGGCACTGAACAAGCACGACCTGATTTTCTTTTTTCTTTTGGGAACTAAAAATGCCTTTAATCATAATATAGATCCGGAGAAAAAAGTATTGCAGCAATTAATTAAAAGGCTGGCAAAAACTGAAACCATTGGCATCCATCCTTCTTTTTATGCTGATGCACAATATGCACTATTGGGGAATGAAAAAAAGATACTGGAAGCCATCAGCAAAAAAACGATTACGAACAGCCGGCAGCATTATCTGCGGCTTATTTGGCCTCAAACGTATAATAACCTAATTGAAGCAGGCATTGAGGCAGATTATACACTCGGATTTGCCGAAGCACCGGGCTTCAGGGCCGGTACCTGCCATCCATTTTATTTTTATGATGTACAAAATGAAACTGCAACCGATTTGTTATTATACCCGGTAAGTTTTATGGAAGGTACTTTTATTGAGGATATGCAACTAACCCCTGAAGCGGCATTGCCCATTATGCAGCAACTGGTGGATGAAGTAAAAAAAGTAAACGGTAATTTTGTTTCAATCTGGCACAATCATTCTTTAAGTGACCAGGAAGAATGGAAGGGTTTAAAAAATATTCACGATGCCATTGCCCGCTATGCTGCGCCCTGATGCGGTTACACGAAATCGATTTTAGTTTTAGTAATTTTACACGATGGCCAAAATAATTGTATCTGTAATTTCAGACCTGGTGACAGATCAGCGTGTACATAAAGTATCGCAGACCCTGCATGAAATGGGATATGATGTATTATTGGTAGGTACAAAAAAATTAAACAGCCAGCCGCTGCAATCCCGTGACTATACAACCAAACGTATCAGTTTATTTTTTCAAAAAGGGTTTTTGTTTTATGCAGAATGGAATATCCGACTGTTCTTTTATCTGCTGTTTAAAAAAGCTTCTCTTCTTCTTGCCAACGATTTGGATACCCTACCTCCTAATTATATTGCAGGCAGACTAAAAAGAAGTGTTGTTATCTATGATACTCACGAGTATTTTACCGAGACTGCTGAACTTTATAATCGAGGCTTTGTTAAAACAGTATGGGTAAGTAATGAAAATCTTTTCTTGCCCAGAATAATATATGTATATACTGTAAATAAAAGCATTGCTGA
>JBAXET010000133.1:0-8223 GCA_037140275.1 Ferruginibacter sp.
ACTTACTACTTACTACTTACTACTTACTACTTACTACTTACTACTTACTACCCTTATCCACACCAAAAGCGTCCAGTATTTTTTCGAGCGGACAAAATTTAGTAACAGACGACTGCAGCAAGTTAGCACCCACAAATACAGCCACCCAAAGCCAGTTGGTATTAACATACATAGCTAAAAATACACTGGTTAGTACAATGGTACCGGCCACTGCACGTACAATTCTTTCTCTCATAAATAGTTTTTTTTAATTACTGAATGTATCTACAGGCATCACAAATGCCCTGATAGGAAATTGCATAGCTTCTTTTGTATTATGGCTATTAACCAGTTCAACTACCTGATCGGCATGTTCATTAGCGGTAAAACTAAACAGCAGTATAGAATCAAACCGTTCTTTACCTGCGGCGAACCACTCATCCAGCATATTTACAGCATCATTTTCTTTAAAGCCCATGATATCGGTAACACTAAACACATATACATGCGCCTGATGAAATATTTTTGCTACTTCGTCCTGATATTCTTTCAAACAGGTTACTACTAATAATTTCATAACAAAATTTTTACGGGTTTACAGCTTCCGGTTCAGGTTGCTGAGGTTTGGTTTCTTTTTTACGTTTCATTTTATAATATAGCAAAGGCACTACTAATAAAGTAAGGAAGGTGGAAGTAATGGTTCCTCCCATTAGTGATATAGCCAATCCCTGGAAAATAGGGTCAAACAAAATCACCACGGCACCCAATACTACCGCACCTGCTGTTAATAAAATTGGTGTGGTACGCACTGCTCCTGCTTCCAGTATGGCCTGTTGTAAAGGAATGCCATCTTTTAAACGGATATCAATAAAATCAATCAGCAATAAAGAGTTTCTAACCATTACTCCGGCCAGCGCAATAAAGCCAATCATTGAGGTTGCACTAAAATAAGCACCCATCATCCAGTGCCCCAATACAATACCGATAAGCGATAAAGGAATAGCAGCTAACATTACAATAGGTACAGTAAAGTTTTGGAACCAGGCCACAATTAGCATATAGATAATAATGATGGCAACAATAAATGCTATACCCAAATCGCGGAATACTTCATAAGTAATCTGCCATTCGCCATCCCATTTTAAAGTAAAATTATCTTCGGTGGTAGGCTGCTTGCTGTATTCTTCATTTAAAAAATATCCCTTGGGTAATTGTACATTCTTTAACTGGTCGGATACTTTACTCATCGCATAAAAAGGACTTTCCAGTTTACCGGCCATATCTGCTAAAACATATACTACCCTTTTCTGATTTTTTCTGTAAATACTTTTTTCTTTAACACCCTTGGTAACCAGTACCAGATCACTAATAGCTACTATATTACCCTGCTGCCCCACTACTTTTAAATTCAATATACCATCAATGCCGGGTTTATCTGCATCGGCCAGTTGCAGCACAATATTTTCCTGATTAAAAGATTCCGGCGTATGTAATACACCTACATTTTGTCCGGATAAGGCCGCATTGATTGTCGCCACAATTTGTGCCGGCGCAATACCATTACGCATGGCTTTTTCTTTATCCACTTCAAAATGGTATTGCAGCTGATCGGCTTCCACCATCCAGTCTACATCCACCACATCTGTTGTTGAATCGATGATTCTTTTTACCTGATTGGCCACAGCAATTTGTTGTTCATAATCCGGACCATACACTTCAGCAACAATGGTTGATAATACCGGAGGTCCCGGTGGCACTTCCACCAGTTTTACATTAGCATGATATTTTTTTGCAATAGCCTGAATACCGGCCCGCATATTTTTTACAATATCATGGCTCTGTATTTTGCGTTCTTCTTTACTTACCAGATTTACCTGTATATCGGCTATATTATCGCCGCGGCGCATATCATAATGCCTTACTAATCCATTAAAACTAATTGGCCCTGCTGTGCCCACATAACCCTGATAATTAGTAACCAGTTTTTGTTGCGCAATATAGGTAGACAGTTCTTTGGTTACCACGGCCGTATTTTCCAATGTAGTGCCTTCAGGCATATCAATCACTACCTGAAACTCATTCTTATTATCGAAGGGCAGCATTTTTACTGCAACAGATTTTGTATAAAACAACATCATTGAGCCCAGCAATACAAATACCACACTTACAATAAATGCCCAGCGCTTCCATCTTGTTTGTAACATCGGATTAATAACCCCTTTGTATATTTTGTAAATGCGGGATTGTTCCAGTGGAGCAACATGATTATCTTTCCCTTTCTTTTCCTTTTCTCTTAAGAAAATATAGCCGAGATATGGTGTTAAGGTTAATGCAACAATTAAGGATAACAACATGGCAATAGAAGCACCTATTGGCATCGGGCTCATATATGGCCCCATCATACCCGATACAAATGCCATTGGCAATACTGCTGCAATTACAGTGAATGTTGCCAGAATGGTTGGGTTACCCACTTCATTAATGGCATATATAGCCGCCTGCATTATCGGCAACCGTTTCATTTTAAAATGCCGGTGCATATTCTCTGCAATAATGATGGAGTCGTCCACCACAATACCGGTGATGAATACCAGCGCAAACAGCGTGATTCTGTTTAAGGTATAATCCATCAGATAGTAACTGAATAATGTTAGTGCAAAGGTTACCGGTACAGACAGGAATACTACGAGTCCGCCCCTCCATCCCATGGCCAGCATTACAAAAAGTGTAACTACTATAATTGAAATAAATAAATGCAATAACAATTCTGATACTTTAGCTGAAGCCGTTTCACCAAAATTTCTGGTGGTACTGATATTCACTTCATCAGGGATCAGTTCTTTTTTAACATGATTTACTTTTTCTAAAATCTGCTCCGATAAATGCATGGCATCGGCACCTTTCTTTTTTGCAATAGATAAGGTTACCGCAGGTGATTCTGCACTGATGGTTTTTATTTTTGTTCCTTCTGCAGCGCCATATCCAAAAAACACATACTGACTGGCCGTTTCCGGCGCTTCTTCTATTGTGGCAATCTGTTTCAGATAAACAGGCTGCTGCTGGTTTACACCAACTACAAGATTAGCCACATCTTCTGCAGTAGTTAAAAAACTGCCTGTTTGCACTGCCAGCACCTGATTTTCCTTAATCAAATTTCCTGCAGTTAATTGTGCATTGCTGCCCTGCATCTGCTTACTCACCGATAAAAAATCCAGGTGGTTTCCGGCCATTTTATCTTTATCCAGCATCACTTTTATTTCTTTATTTCTGCCGCCTAATATTTTTATATCCGCAACATCTGGTATTTTTTTAATTTCATTGGTGAGTGCCTCGCTCATTTGACGCAGCTGGTGGTCATCATATTTTTCGCTCCATAAAGTCAATCCCAAAACCGGCACATCATCAATAGCACGTGATTTCATCAAAGGCATGGTAATACCCTGGGGCATTTTATCCATATTTTTCATGATCTCGTTATACAGTTTTACCAATGAACGCTCCACATCTTCGCCCACATAAAATTGTATGGTGAGTACCGCCTGGCCTTTCATTGTAGTAGAATATACATATTCCACACCCTTTACATTGGATACAATTTTTTCTATGGGTGCCACCAGTTTGGTCTCCACTTCTTTTGGTTCCGCTCCGGGAAAGCCAAACATCACATCCACAATGGGCACTTCTATCTGAGGCTCTTCTTCACGTGGTATCAGCATGGTAGCATAACCGCCAATGAGCAAAAAAGCAATCATCAGCAGTATGGTTAACTTTGATGTGATAAAACCTTTTGCAATATTACCCGACAATCCTTTTTCCATAATTCGTTTTATTTGTCAATGAGATTAATTTTTTTGGGACAAGCATTTGCTCCCTGATGGAACATCGTTGCGCCTGCCTGCCGGCAGGCAGGTCGCACACTTCAACAGAATACCTTAATTGAACTTTTTTAAAATCATCCCTTTTATTTCTTCACCACTACCGGTGCACCATTGTATAATTTTCCTTCAGCACTTAAAATAAATTGTTCTGTTTTATCAAGGCCCGAGATCACTTCCACATCATTAGCATAATTTTTTCCCAATCGTACCCAACGTAACAATGCTGTATTGTTTGCACTTACTGTATACAAACCTTTTAACTGGTCTTTACTGATAATCGCAGCCTGAGGCACTAATACTGCACTATTGTTAGTTGTTGCAGCATTCACTTCTTTTCCTTCCACCACCACATTCACATACATTCCTGCATATAAAGTTTTTTTAGCTTCTTCCGGTACAGATATTTTAATGATGTATTGTCCGCCCGAAAACTGAGAGGATGGATTGATCTGTTTTACCATTCCTGTAAACAACAACCCTGTAGATTTAATGGCAACAGTTACTTTATCATTCAATTTTATTTTACTGATTTCGGTTTCAGGTATGGCTGCACTTACCTGATAACTGCCGTTTCTTTCCAATACAAGTATGGGCATACCCGGACTGGCCATTGTTCCGGCCTCAGCATTTTTTTGTACCACTGTTCCGGAGAAAGGAGCCGTTAGTGTGGTATAATTTCTTTGTGCGCCCACTTCATTACGCATTTGCTTAGCCGCTTCTAATCTTGCTTTTGCGGAATTGTATTGCAGGGTTACATTATCCAGTTCTTTTGCAGTGGCGCTTTGCTGATTGTATAAAGCAGTAAACCGGTTCAAATCTTTTTGTGCGCTGCTTACATTGGCTTCTGCTTCTGCAATCATCGCATTGGTTTGTGCAGCTTTGGCATCAATATCCTGACTGTTGATAGTAGCCAACACCTGACCAGCATTTACATGATCCCCAACTTTTACTGTAAGCTTTGTTATAAAGCCCATAATACGGGTACTGATATTCGCAGTTTCCACTGCTTCTACCTGACCACTTGCACTGATGCCTCCAGTAGTTGAACCTGCAGGACTGGCTACAACTACAGTTACAGGGTTCGCTGCTTTTTCAGCCTCATCTTTATTATCCTTACCCGAGCAGGCAGTCAGCAACAAACTCATTCCAAGCGCTATTCCTATTATGTTTTGGTTAAAATATTTCATATCCTGTTATTGAAAATTGATTATTTAGTGGTTAAAAATTGCAAATAAGCTGCAGTAACATTTTTTGTAAATACCGCCTGCTGATAAAATAGTTTTTGTTGATTCAATTGTGTTTGTGCTGTTAATACATCAGTAGTATTCACCAGGCCCTGTGTATAACGGTTTTGCAAAATGCGTAAAGCTTCTTCTGCCAGTAGTACTGCGGCTGTCTGCTGCTGCATTTTATATTTTGCATCATTCAGTTGCCTTTTTGTTTTTTGCAATTCCAGATTGCTTTCATCTTTCTGCTTCGAAAGTTCAGCAGCCATTTTATTTCGTTCCAGCACCTGTGTACTGATCTTATTCTTTGTTTGATTGCCTTTAAAAATATCCCATGATAATTGCAGTCCTGCCAAATAAGCATTGGCACCAAACCCAAAAACCTTTTTATCATTGAGCTGATAATTGGCAAAAGCATTCAACCGGGGCAAATACGATTTTTTACTGCTTTCAATCATCAGGTCATAAGATTGTATAGCAGTTTGCATGGCTTTAAAATCGGCACGACTTGTATTCAGGCTATCAGCTGCTTCAACATTTGAAGTAGCCTTAAGTGTATTAACTGTATATATTGTTCCTGAAGCAACATTCATCAGCATACTTAAATAATCTGATGCAGTAGCGATATTACTCACTGCTTCAGCAATGCTGGTTTCGGTGGCTTTAATTTGCACTTCCACATTCAGCAGATCCGATTTTTGTAATAAACCCTGAGCATATCTGTCGCCGGTAAATTTATGAATGGCAGTTACTGTTTGTAATGCTTCCTCTGCCACCACCTTTACCTGATATCCCATTTGCAATTGCAAATAAGCCTGTTGTACCTGGTAAGTAATATATTCTTTGATGCGCTGAGTTTTGAACTGGTACAATTCAGTTTGCTTTAATGCGGCTTTGCGCTGCCAGTTCCTGTCCAGATTAACGATAGGCTGCATAACATCCAGCCTTGTCATATAATCCGATGTTGCCGTAGGATTATTCAGCAAGGCAGGATTAAAATCGTTTTGAGTAATTTTAGATTGTTGCAGTTTAACACCAAATGCATTCAATGGATTGTTGGTGACCATTGCTGTATACGAAAGCGATACCTGTGGCAGATAAACAGCTGCTGTTTGTTTGTAGTTAGATAAGGCAATCTTTTCATCCATTACAGCCACGGTAACATTTTTATTATTGGCGATGGCAGCATGAATTGCTTCTTCAACTGTAATAGAATTGGCAGATGACTGAGCCAGTAAATGATTACCGGATAACACCAGCATTGAAATAACAAATAACCTTAGGAGCAATTGCTGTAGCTGAGTTTTTGAATCTTCATTTACGGGCAAAGTAATCCCGGGAAGCCTTTTGGCCTCAATACGATGTTTAAATACCATAATGGTTTAATTGCTTATTTGAAAAATGACTGAAGGATATAATTACTGTTATTGTTCACAGCAACAGACGCTTTTGATTAAATTATCAGATCTTATTTTGTAAACTCATCCATCCACCACCATTGTGTACTTCTGTAAATCCTTTAGACTTTAATATTCCTTTTGCAGAAGCACTTCTCATACCCGATGCACAACAGGTGATGATGGCTTTATCTTTTTTAAGCTTTGCTATATTAGCTGATAATGTATCCAAAGGAATATTTTGCGATCCTTTGATATGCCCGCCCTGATATTCGCCTTTGGATCTTACATCAATAATAACGGCACCATTTTTTATCAATTCACTAAAATCCACTTTTGGCCCAAGGCCCAATAAATTTTTAATTGCCTGTAACATGTTTTTTAATTAAGCGGTTTGTAAATTTTGAATGACGTTTACCCAACTGCCCCCGTTTTCGCAGTTGATGCCGTTATTTTGTAAAAACAACATCACATGTCCGCTGCGGTTACCGCTGGCGCAACATAAAACAATGGGTTGAGGCATGGCTCTGATCTCATCTAAACGCATGGTAATTTCCTGCATAGGGATATTGATACTTCCGGGTACGTTACCAAAGCTGAACTCTTCAGCGGTTCTTACATCAAGGATAGTTTGCTGGTCTTTCATATGTTAATTTTAAAGCGGTTTATTTTATTAGCAGCATTGCTGCCTTTATTGGTGACACAAATTTCACTTTTTGAAATTGGCTTTTCGGCTACTTATGTTACATTCTGCAGCCATTATTATGTTGTAAACTTTTTTATGATACTCACTAACCCATTTTTAGGTACCACCCCGCTTTGCCGCCACAATATTTTCCCTTCTTTAAACAGGATGAGCGTAGGTACCCCCTGTACCTGGTAAGCTTGAGCGGCAGCCGGACTAACATCCACATCTACTTTTATAATGCTTGCAGCATCCCCAATTGCGGCTTTCACTTCTTTTAAAATGGGTGCCATCGTTTTACAGGGGCCACACCAAGCGGCGGTAAAATCAACCAATACCGGTTTTTCTGATTGAATCAGTTCATTAAATGTCATGGTCAGTATTTTTATCTGTTGATGGAGCTGTTTTTTTTTCTTTTTTAAAAAGACCAAACAATAAACTTCCCATCAATGCACCATACAATGTACTGTTCACCGGTTTTGATGTGATGGCACAGGTTCCGCTGGAGCAGCCCACAAAATTCCAGTACAGGTAACCGCCTATGGCGCCAATAACAGCACCAATAATGTACAGCAGATTATTCTTAAACCACTTCTTCATAGTGTATATCTTTATTTTTAGAGGTTTCTTTTTTTGCAGGCACATAACAGTTTCCGCCTGCGCAACATCCAATATTAAATACAGGAAGGCTGGTAAAAAAAATGCCCGCCAGTCCAAGCATGATATCTTTTGCCATAACAGCCTGCACTATTATAGCAATACCAATTGCCAGTCTAAAAAAACGCATCAAATTCCAGTTAGAAAAAATAGTCTGTCTCATGTTGTAGATTATGGTATAAAATTACACCTGAATTATCCTTTATATGGTAACAAAGGTTACAAACTTAAAAGCACCTGCTTTGCAAGTGCTTTTAAAAATGATTTTAAAGTATCCCTTAGCTAAGGTTAATCCTGTTTTTTAACAGAACAAGTATTTAACCCTATCAATGTATACAAAGGGCAAAAGCTTATCAGGCTGGTTAATACAAAAACTCCGGCAACTACTAACAATACAATAC
>JBAXET010000134.1:0-8215 GCA_037140275.1 Ferruginibacter sp.
ATTCTATATTCTATATTCTATATTCTATATTCTATATTCTATATTCTATATTCTATCTCCTATATGCTTTCAGCTCTCAGCTTTCAGCTTCGTTACAAACTACTTATTTTCCAAAGCCCGTACGGTATACCCTGCTTTACGCAATAATTTAATCAGCCCTTTTTCTCCCACTAAATGTCCCGCACCTACCGCAATAAAAACGGATTCATTCTGCATAATTTCTTTCAGTTTAACAACCCAGTTCGCATTTCTTTTATCCAATAATATATCCTGATTGTTCTGCATGCCAAATTCATTATCATTGAACAGTACGGCTATTTTTTTAAGCTCCTGATTTTTATACACCTGTACCATTTTGGCAAAATATTTTTTATAGGTATCCATACTGTCGATACTTTTTAATAACTCCTTTGCCTGATCTTTATAAGGAATACTATCAAAAACCGATGCCTGAAAAGCCATGGTTTCCAAACCCTGAATTTGTTTTTTATTTTGTTTGGCCAGTTGCATCAGTTGTTCTTCCACGCCTGTCATGGTTTTACAGGGCAGCATTTTAGGGTACAACATAGCTGATAAAAAAAACGGTTTCGTCTTTTTAAACATCCCTAAAGAAGTATGCAATGAATCTTTAAAAAAAGTTTCCAGTTTTTTATACTCTGCTTCGGTATATAAACTTTGTAATGTGGTCTCCCCCTTCATACTCATCATCATCAGTCCGCCCAGCATGGTTGCAGGATCATCCATATCCAGTTCCATATACATTTCTTTTGCAGTGGCTACTGCTGTTTTCAATTGTGTTCCAATAGGAATATCCTCTTTACAAATCAGATGGAAAGTGCCAAACAAATAACTGGGTGCGCTAAGCGAATTACCGCTGATCTCCCATAATAATGTATTATCCGTTTTACTTGATTTAAATGTTGCAGGCTTTTGAGCAATAGCAATGTTGCCAATTAAGACAACTGTTAAAAAAAATAAGCGCTTCTTCATTAAATAAAAATACATTAAGAAAGTTTTAAATTAGTAAAATTAATATAAATTACGTTTTAATATTGTACCATTATGAAATCACTACTTTTACTATTTGCAGTTTCTGCCATTACCCGGCTACCGTTTTGATGAACTGCCTAAAAACCTGAAGATGATTACCCCTGATACCAGTATCGTTTTTACCAGGATGGCATCTGTAAATGAGAATGTGTTAAATGTAAGGTATACACTGGAGTTCAAACATCCCTATTATTTTACAGATGAGTATGAATACTTCCATGAGTTCTATAAAAAATTATTCTCCTTACTGAATGAACAATTTGTATTTAAGAAAAAACAATAGGTATATAAAAAAGCGGCATGAAAAGAATTTTGTTATTACTGTTGGCACATGTTTTTGTAACATCACTTACAGCACAAAAAAACTTACCTGCACTGGGTAAAATAGACAAGGCCGATCTGGAAATGAAAGACTGCGACTTTGATAAAGGTGCTGTGGCAGTAACGCTGATAGACTGGGGCAATGTGTATTACGACCGTGGTATTGAAGGTGTGTCTTTTCTGAATACCATATATGAAAAAAGAGAGCGCATCAAAATTTTAAAAGAAAGCGGATTGTCTTATGCGGATGTATCCATCCCCTACTATGATAATAATAATGAAGAAAAAATTATTAAACTGGATGCCTATACTTATAATCTGGATGATGCCGGTAATATAAAAGTTACGGAGGTGAACAAAAGTTCTACTTACTCTAAAAGGATAAATAAATACTTCAGTAAAATGATCATTGCATTTCCTGAAGTTAAGGCCGGCACTGTGATTGAGTATAAATATAAAATGGAAAGAAAGACAGACCAGAATTTAAAAAGCTGGTTTTTTCAAGACAGAATACCTACCAGATACAGCGAGTATCAAATTAATATTCCTAAGTTTTACCGTTTTTCTGTACAACCCACTGTGATAGACAGCATTGAAGTAAAAGAGGAAATGAACGATGAACTAATCTCCACCCACAAAGGATCACTGAGTACACAGGTGCTGAAGAAAAATTTCATCATGCGCAATCTCATTGGTATAAGAGATGAGCCATTTATGGGCTCGCCCAGAGATTACCAGCAACGACTGGAATTTCAATTATCGCAGGTAGACTATGGTGATGGAAATATTGTAGATCTCAGAATGGGATGGAGTGATATACTGCATGACCTAAAGGAAGATAATGATTTTGGCAAACAACTGGAATGGGCGCCTTCCAATACAGAAATCCTCATTAAAGAAGCTGCAGCAATTAAAAATCAGGAAGCCAGAATGAAACTGATTTATACTTATGTAAGAAAAAACATGAGCTGGAATGGCGATGATGATATTTACTCCGGTGAAGGAATTAATACGGCTTTTAAAAAACATGAGGGCAGCTCTGGAGATATTAACCTTTTACTGGTTTGCCTGCTGAAAAAAGCTAATGTGGATGCAGCGCCAATTTTATTAAGTACCAGAGAAAACGGACTGGTAAATAAACATTACCCATTTTTAAAACAGTTCAATACTGTGATGGCTTATGTAAAGTTGTCTGATAAATATTTTATTCTGGATGCTACAGATAAGGTATCCAATTACACACTTACCCCGGAAAGCATTGTAAATACACTGGGCTATATTGCCGATGGTGAAGCAGGTGAATGGCTGGACATCATTGATCAGCGGCATAAATACAAAGTGATGACGGCGGTACATGGCGAAATTGATACTGCCGGAATAATGAAAGGCGAAGCCCTTGTAAATTGTAACGGATATGCCAGAAAACAACGTTGTGATACCTATTTAAAAAATAAAGACAATTTTAAAGCCACCTATTTTTCCTCTGCCAACACAGCATTAAAAATTGATGAACTGATTGTAAATAATGTGGAAGCCGATTCATTACCACTTGAACAAAAAGTGAAATTTTCGGCGGTGCTCAACAGTTCCGGCAATTACAGTTATTTTAATATGAACCTGTTTTCGGACCTTGACAAAAACCCCTTTGTTGCCGACGACCGAATGGCAGATATTGATTTTGGATTTTTACAGGACTTCAGCATGTTTGGCAACTACACTATACCACAAGATTATGTTTTTGAAGAACTGCCTGGCAACTTTTCTATGATAATGCCTGATACCAGTATCATTTTTACCCGTAACATACAGGCCGATGAAAACTTACTCAATGTAAGAATGACCGTAGAATTTAAAAGAACTTTTTACCAGGTATCTGACTATCCCGAATTCGCAGCATTTTATAAAAAATTATTCGCCAAACTCAATGAGCAAATTGTAATTAAAAAGAAAACCAACCTATGATAAAATTATTTTTCAGCATTGGCAGTTTAGTATTTATCAGTTCCGTTTTTTCTCAACCAGGCTTATATGATGTGGCTTCAATTCCCGAAGCCCTGAAAACAAATGCCAATTCTGTATTACGTGATGAACGGATTGAATTTGAAGTAAAGGCAGTGGATAAAGCGGTATTTAAATTTCATCAGGCAGTAACTGTTTTAAATGAAGCCGGCAGAAATGAACTGGTATTTAATGAAACCTCAGATGAGTTTCAATCGCTGGGTGATGTTGCCATACAATTATTCGACAGTAAAGGAAAATCAATACGCAAATACTCCAGATCAGATTTAATAAAACAGGCCTATGGCAGCGGACTGGTTCCTGATGGTAAAATTTATTACTTAAGCATTCCGGCACCAGAATATCCTGTAACCATCCTTACAGACTATGAAATAAAATTCAACAGTTTATGGAGCTATCCCAAATACGATATACAAAAAGCCGATCAGTCTGTCATCAACTCTGTATTTACCGTAAAAGTATTATCTGAACTTGATCTTAGGTATAAAGCCAAAAACACTTCCATTACCCCGCAGATCAGCAGCGACAGTAAATATAAAATTTATACCTGGTCGGCAGGTAATTTAGAAGCCATAAAAACCGAAAAAGGAATTGGTAATGGAGACGGGCTTTTTCCTAAAATATTAATTTCGCCCAATAAGGTGGAATATGATAATTATCCCGGTGATATCAGCACCTGGAAAGGACTGGGTATATGGTATAACAATCTGGTAAAAAAAGACAATACCCTGTCTCCAGCCTACAGTGAAGAAATAAAAAAACTCACTGCTGGTGCCGCCACTTCTATAGAAAAAGCAAGGATCATTTATGACTATCTGCAGAAAAATTTCAGGTATGTAAGCATTCAATTAGGAATTGGCGGTTTTAAACCCTTTTCAGCAGACTTTGTACATAAGAACAAATACGGAGATTGCAAGGCACTCAGCAATTATATGCAGGCCTGCCTGAATGCAGTGGATATTAAAGCGTATTCTGCATGGATCAGAGGCAGCTCCTTTCCTAATATTGTAGACGCTGATTTTCCCAGCGACCCTTTTAATCATCAGATACTTTGTGTGCCTTCTATTGCAGATACACTTTGGTTAGAATGCACCAGTAATATTGCTGATTTTGGCGTATTGGGAAGTTTTACAGAAAACCGTTCAGCACTTTTACTTACCGAAGACGGAGGTGTATTAATCAACACTCCAAAAAGTAAAGCGTCTGGCAATTTTTTCAGCAGTACCAGCACTATTACACTTCAGCCTGAAGGTTCTGGCACTGCTTCCGTACAGCTGCACACCACCGGAGAATATAAAGAAGACATGCTGAATTATGTTTTTGACCATAAGAAGGATGATCAAAAAGAATTTTTAATTGAAAGCCTCGGATTTTTACAACCGGATGCATTTGAACTAACTTACAACAAAAGCAGTGCTCAGGCCGAAACCAATATAAAGCTTGATATTGAAAAGATACCGGAGTTTACTGCAGGCAGTAAAATGTTTTTAAATCCACGCATTTACAAACTATGGACTTATGCTTTACCCAAAGCAGAAAACCGTACACAGGATTTTTATTTTGCCAACCCTTTTATAAAAACTGATACTTCCATTTATAAATTACCCGAAGGATTTGTTTTGGAAACCTTACCCAAAAGTAAAGACCTGAAATTTGAATTTGGCAGTTTTAAAAGCACCTACCAGTATGATGCAGCCAACAAAAGTATTATTACTACTGCAAGGCTTCAACTGGATGTAATAAAAATTCCTGCTGCAAATTTTTTGGCAGCAAAAAACTTTTTTAATGATGTACTTACTGAGTATACCGAAAAAATTGTGATTAAAAAATTATAGCACTCCAAATAAACTGCCGCCTTGTAGAAATAACCGGTCAATATGTTTTTCCATAGCAGGGTACTTTTCTACCGGAGGGGCATGATGTGATTTTATACGGGCATCAAATACCAATGGCCCCTTGCAACCCCAGTGCTTATTTACAGTAAATGAATCAATGCCGTACATATCATGTGAAGGATTGCAGCGGGTGAATGTTACCCACAGAAAATTGTTAAGCGTTTCGCTTACAAAGCGGGCATTATCACAGATAACTATCATCACAATTGCATTGTTATGGTCTATGGTCCATGGTCCATGGTCCATAGCAAGCTGTTGATTCAGGCTTTCTAATTCTTGATGTGCTGTATCATAATTCGTAAATGCATTGCATTGAAGTGCCATTATCCCCGGCATGATCATTTGTGCCTGTTCAAACCCCTTCAGGTTTTTAAATGCATCCGGCACGTCTGTTGCCAATTCTCTTATTACTTCACCATATGCTGCCAATACCACTTTACTGCCGCTGTTTAATCCGGTGCCCGAATAATCTAATGTATCAATAGTGGTGTTGGTATAAAAATGAATATCGCGTTGCAGGTTGATGCGTTGTAAAATAAACTGCAAATACGCATTGATGTCATGTGTGCTTATTTTATTATCATCATCTGCAGTAATGAATAAAAATTTAGCCAAACTCAGTTGCCCCGTACCCAATACATGATTGGCAATAGTTAATATTTCTGCAGGTTGTTTAGCAGGTGCATAAGGTGTATATCTTTCGCTGCCCACTGCTAACAATAAAGGATGTACGCCTGCAGCGTCAACTGCATGCACTTCTTTTAATCCGGGTATCTCCAGCTGCAATGCCTTACCGGTAATTTCATGAATGAGTTGCCCAAAGCTGGTATCTTCCTGCGGCGGACGACCCACTACTGTAAACGGCCATATAGCATTTTTGCGGGCATATACTTTATGCACTTTCATTAAAGGAAAATCGTGTTTCAAACTGTAATACCCTAAATGATCGCCAAAGGGTCCTTCTGGTTTATTCTCCCCGGGATACACTTCGCCGGTAATTACAAAATCAGCATCAGTACTGATGCAAAATCCATCCTCATAAGTATAATGAAATCTTCTGCCGCCCAGTACACCTGCAAAAGTCATTTCGCTGATGCCTTCGGGCAAGGGCATTACTGCCGCCACACTATGCGAAGGTGGTCCGCCTGCAAACACACTTACTTTTAAAGGCAGGCCTTTTTTATTAGCTTTAGTTTGATGCACTCCAATGCCGCGATGCAGTTGATAATGCAATCCAATTTCTTTATCTTTTTTATATTCATTCCCCGATAATTGTATGCGGTACATCCCCAGATTGGCATTCATTATACCGGGTTTATCAGCATCTTCACTGTAAACCTGCGGAAGGGTGACAAAAGCACCCCCATCCATTGGCCAGTGTTGAATTTGCGGAATGTCTGAAATATTAATCTCTTCATACAGCACCGGTTTTTGCAGGGGATTTTTTAAAGGCAAAGCTTTTAAAGCTGCCAGTCCGGCACTGAAATTTTTTATGGGATGTTTGATGGCTTTAACCGGATCGCTTTTTAAATCGATCAGTTGCTGCACTTGCCGCAGGGTATCTCTGAAGATGAATTTACTTCTTTCCAATGTGCCAAATATATTGGAAGCCGCCCTGAACTTACTGCCTTTTACTTTTTCAAATAACAATGCAGGTCCGCCGGCCTCATGCACACGTAAATGAATAGCCGCCATTTCAAGGTATGGGTCTACTTCCTCTGTAATACGCACCAGCTGTCCGTGCTTTTCCAAATCCAATAAACATTCTTCCAGTGAACAGTACCTCATGCCAATAGTTTAGCTGTAAAATTTACATAAAGGTACAGACTAAAGAAGATATTAAAACTTGCCAAAGCAGTTGGTGATATCAATATAAAATTCTTTACACATTAAAAATTTGCAGGACAGCCCGTTTTTGTACGGCTCCTGCTACCCGAAGAATATGCTTCGTTTCCATTGATACGGATATTGAGGTGTATCCCGGAAAAATAATACCAGTCCTTACTTTTGGCACTGCCTCTTTGTGTTCCGTCTGCAGGATAAGTTAGTCCGGTTTTAAGTTCATCGCCTCTGAAAGCCAGACTAACGGCCTCTGGTCCTCGCTTGGTAAGTAACACTGCCTGGTCTATATAAGTAGTGCTTACATCATCCAAATAATCGGTATTGGTTTTACGCATCCCTATCTCCAATGCCAGTCTGATATTTTCATTAATGGCAAACTTTATACCACCGCCAAAAGGAATAGCTATCTGATTAATGCTATATTCTTTTCTGCCCTGATAAAAGCCCTGCCCTTCAGTACTGAGTGGTCTTAAATAAATAGTACGGCCCAATGTATCTTTTGCAGAAGGGTTAAAACTAAAATAACTGATGCCGGCAAAAACATAGGGTACCAGTGAATGTTCGTAAATATTTAAAATGTGGTATTCAAGTCCGGCATGTACATCAGTTACCGGAGAGCTAAAGCTTAAATTTCTTGCTGCATTTTTTGAAGCCGTTTTATCATCACCGCTGACTTTCCCAAAATTTACATTAACACGGGCATATAATTTTTCGGAACACTCATACAAAAAACCTAGACCGGCTGCGGGGTGCGATTGCTGTAAGGTAAAACGTTTACCCTGCAGGTCGCCCTGATAATTACTAAAGCCGCCAAAAAAACTAAGGTGCAGGTTTTGAGCACTTGCAGAAAGTAAAAGGACAAGAGCAAATATGGTGGTAAGGATGTATTTCATAAAAAAAGGGCAAACTATTACCGTTTGCCCTGCTAATATTATACCAAATAAGAAAAACATGATTTATTTTTTCATATACATCACTTCTTTTACCAGTTTAACTGTTCGAGGTACATCTGGTAAATAAGCAGCCACTAAATTAGGGGCATAATGCATAGGTGCATCTGCAGAAGTGATTCTGCGGATAGGCGCATC
>JBAXET010000135.1:0-8129 GCA_037140275.1 Ferruginibacter sp.
AAAAAAATTAATGCACTGTGATTGATGCAATCAAAATGCAATTTTACCCGGAAAATACGAATACTGTTTACCCTTTTGCTTATTCATATAATGCCCAAAGGCGCTGTTGTAAAAGGTTTAATTTTGCTTTTGCAGTTCCATTGAATAAGGGTATAATTACGAATTAAAGCTATCTGGATTAAAAAGATTATTCAAGGATGTACGTCAACTTTCAATATGAACTTTGTCATATTTTAATTTTTTATCCGCAATCAAGTCGGTAAATGTAAAAACCTGATCATTTTATTGATCAGGCTTATTTAAAACGTTGGGGCGGAGACGAAGGGATTCGAACCCTTGATAGAGTTTCCCCTATACACACTTTCCAGGCGTGCTCCTTCAACCACTCGGACACGTCTCCGTTTTAAGGACGGCAAAAATAAGGTTTCAACCTTACATGCCGAATATTTTTTCTGCATTGGCAGTGGTAACCGCTGCTACGTCATCCACAGAGATGTTTTTTATAGCAGCTAATTTATCAGCCACATATTTTAAATAACTGCTTTCATTTCTTTTCCCCCTAAAAGGAACCGGACTTAAATAAGGCGCATCAGTTTCCAGTACAAGATGCTCTATGCCTATATTTTCCACTACTTTATCAATACCGGAGTTTTTATACGTAAGCACCCCTCCTATACCCAGATAAAAACCCATTGCTATAATTGCTTCAGCATCCTTGCCAGTTCCGCTAAAGCAATGGAAAATTCCTTTCAATCCTTTGTGTGCATATTCTTTTACTGCCGTAATGGTTTCGGCCATGGCGTTGCGGGTATGAATCACAACCGGAATCTTATACTGCAATGCCCATTGCATCTGTATTTTGAAGGCATCCATCTGCTCGGCAGCAAATGTTTTATCCCAGTAATAATCCAGCCCTATTTCTCCTACTGCCGGAAATTGCCTTTTAGCCAGCCATGTTTCAACTAAGGCCAGCTCTTTTAAATAATCAGCTTTAACGCTGCAGGGATGTAACCCCATCATGGCCATACATTTGCCCGGATATTTTTCTTCCAGCATCAGCATCGCATTATGTGTACTGCTATCTATAGCAGGCAGGTAAAATTTAGTCACCTGATCAGTCTCAGCCCTGGCTATCATGGCATCAACATCCTCCCCAAATTCTTCCGAATATAAGTGGCAATGTGTATCAGTTAATATCATGCATTAATTTGAACTGCAAAAGTCATTAAAAAAAATTATACCTACACAGAATACTGTTGCAGCCTCAGCACAAACTTGCATTGTTCAGTTCTTTTAAACCCGCTAAGCCGATTAAAAATGGCGATACCCCCTTTTTTTCGGAGTCTTTTTATAAAAAATCATTGTTCCATCATTGATAAATTCCCGTAATTTTTTACCTGAACAATATATATTTTGTTTAACAAAACCCTGTTCAGAAGCGACTTTCAGAGATTAATATAATTGTATGATATGGCAGTTTAGGGGTATGCAAAATAAATATTGGCGTATACAATAAGGTTAATATGAAAAAAAATATTGCTTTTTCAAAAACAAGGTTGTACATTTATCCTAGTTTTCATAGGGTACGGATTAAAAACGGGCCAGGGTGTCTACCCAGGCCCAATTTTTTTTAACTAATCTTCCATTTACTACAACAGTTTTTTACATTGCATTTTTTTCTACTATACTTTTAGATAACCTGTTTTATTTTATGAAATTGGGTGATATATCCCTCTGGTTTTAAATTCCGCGAAGTTTAAATTGAAGGAATGCTTTTAAACAGGTATCCCAGTTTGCTGAAATGCGCTAATATCAGTGGCAGTGCATACCGCATGCGTACATCAGCTTTTTCACTATCATGAAATACCACAATACAACCCGGATAAATATTGTTTTTAACCTGTTCAAAACATTTCTCCGGGGTAATGGATGCCAGCCAGTCGCCAGCTAAAACAGACCACATAATAGTTGATAGTTGATAGTTGGGAGATGACAGTTGGCGCAGCTGTGATTTTTTGATGCGCCCATAAGGGGGGCGAAAGAGCCTTGAATGGATAAATTCATTTGCTTTTGAAACATCATCCAAATACACTTCATTAATAGTTTTCCAGCCATTTAAATGATGCATGGTATGATTACCCACTGCATGCCCTTCCTCAATTATTTGCCGGTAGGTGTCGGGAAATTTTTTCACATTATCCCCAATGCAAAAGAATGTTGCCGCTGCGTCATATTTTTTTAATTCTGCCAGCACAAAGGGAGTGATTTGAGGATGCGGCCCATCGTCAAAACTCAAATAAATGATTTTTTCATTGGTGTTGATATCCCATATTGCCCCGGGAAAAAACTTACGCAACCACCATGGTGTGGTAATAAAAAACAGGCTTTTTTTAAAGAATGTCCATTTAAATCCGGCTTTATTTGGTTGCCTTTTTTGCATAATTCTACAAAATTACACTCAAATTCTGTTAAAAGTCAATGCCTTAAAGGGTTTACGCCTTAAAACACGCTGCAGCACACAATTTATAGCAAGATCAGTCGTTTTTAAAGATAATAATCCAATATATCCGTCTATAGGCTTTAACCTAACACTATGAAAAAGACTTCTACACTATTCACCATAACTATAGCATTATTACTGTTCAGCATCAGCTCTTGCAAAAAAGCAGGCCTTTCAGTTGCCAATACAGCTGAGGAGGAAACCACATTTGAATTAAGTGCCGACCAGGCCATTGCTGATAATTTAACCGAAGATGCCAATGGCATTTTTATGGAAGCCGCAGCTAAAAAGAATTTGCTGGGTAATAGTTTCAGTAATCAACCCGTAACCACCACTAATATTTTAAGTTGTGCATCTATTTCTGTTAACCCTGCAGCAGGGTTTCCTAAAAGCATTACTATCGACTTTGGTGCCACGGGTTGCACTTCGGCCAATGGCATTACACACAAAGGAAAAATAAATGTGGTGCTTTCAGATTCTGTAAGAAAAACTGGTAGTACTGCAGCAATAACATTTACCAATTATTTTGTAAATAATTTTAAAAAAGAAGGTACCATTAACTGGACCAATACCAGCACTGCTTCAACAAAAGCATGGCAGCGCAAAGTAACCGATGGAAAAATTACTGCTCCCGATGGCAGGTACTGGTTACACAACGGTATAAGAGATGTAGTGCAAATTAACGGAGGGCTTACTCCGTGTAATTTAATGGATGATGTTTTTTTAATTACAGGTAACCATACCATTACCAATGCCAATGGCAAAATCAGAAACTCCTATATTACTGAAGCATTACAAAAGCATACTGACTGTGATAATATTGGCACCGGTAAACTTAAAGTAGAAGGTGCCGGCCATTATGCCACCATTAACTTTGGCGATGGCGCCTGTGATAAATTAGCCACTATATCTATCGATGGAAGTGACCCCAGAACAGTTCAATTACGTTAACCCAATGCTATTTTCAACTATAATTTTTATGAATTAGTATAAAAATTTGCCCCTGATTAAACTTTTATAAAGGGCGCAGGTCATACTAACTCAATAAAAATTAAAACCGTAAAAAATGAAACCAACCAACCTTTTATTTGTAATGGCAATCTGCAGTATTGCATTCATTACCTCTTGTAAAAAAACCAATTCAGCTGCAACAGTTGAAGAAATTGAAACCACATTTGATTTGAGTGGCAAACAGGCCATAGCAGATAATCTGACGCAGGACGATAACGATATTGTAGATGAAGTAACTGCTACCAGCAGTCTGAATGGCAGCTATGCGCTTGGCCCAATAACAGTAAACAATGTACTGGGTGCATGTGCAGTAGTAACTGTAACAGGAAGTTTCCCAGCAAAAAACATCAGCATTGATTTTGGTACCGGATGTACCAATGGTTTTGGTGTAACCCGTAAAGGCATCATCAATATTGTACTAACTGATTCCTTAAGAAAAAGCGGCAGCATAGCCACTGTTACTTTTAATAATTATTTTATCAACGGCTTTAAAAAAGAAGGCACTATTACCTGGACCAATACAACTGTAACGGGATCCGGAATACCAAGCTGGAACCGTAAAGTGGCTAATGGAAAAATCACCGCTCCAACTGGCGATTTTTGGCTGCATACTGCTGATATAAATATTTCTATGACTGCAGGAGCAAATACCCCTAACAATTTAACTGACGACATTTTCTCAATAAACGGAACCCGTACAGTAACCAATCCTGCAGGTAAAACACGTACCTCCAGTACTTTAACTGCACTGCAAAAAAAGGCAGCCTGTGGAAATATCGATCAGGGCACATTACAGGTACAGGGGCCCAACCATGTAGCAGTAATTGATTTTGGTAACGGTACTTGTGATAATCTGGCTACCATTTCCATTGATGGCAGAACGCCAAGAACAATCATTTTACGATAAAATTTTGGAGATTGATATTTAATACGACCGCCCTTTAAACGGGGCGGTTTTTTATTTATCACTTTTTAAAAAAATAACATTGTAATAAATCTTTCTGCCAAAACCGGCAATCGTAATTCCGTTTGTATCTTTGCAGCATGAGTAAAGTAAGAGTTCGTTTCGCCCCCAGTCCTACAGGTGGCTTACATTTAGGAGGAGTGCGTACCGTATTATACAATTATCTTTTTGCGAAAAATAAAGGCGGACAATTCATTGTACGTATAGAAGACACCGATCAAACCAGATTTGTAGAAGGTGCGGAGCAATATATTTTTGATTGCCTTAAATGGTGTGGTATTGAACCAGATGAAAGTCCGATCCACGGTGGCGATTTTGGCCCTTACCGCCAAAGTGAAAGAAAAGCACAGGGATTGTATCAGCAATATGCCGATCAGTTAATTCAGCAGGGCAATGCCTATTATGCATTTGACACACCGGAAGAACTGGAAAAAATGCGCAATGATTTTAAGTCTGCAGAAAACCCTTCTCCCCAATATGATCTTCATATAAGGATGAAAATGAAAAATTCATTATCTCTTTCACAAGAAGAAACCGAAGCCCTGCTGGCCGCAGGAACAAAGCATGTGATTCGTATAAAAATGCCCGAGAATGAAACGGTATCTTTTACCGATATGATCCGTGGCGAAATAAAAAATGAGACCAGCTTGGTAGATGACAAGGTATTACTGAAAGCCGATGGAATGCCTACCTATCATTTGGCAGTGGTTATAGATGATTATCTGATGCAAATTACACATGCATTTCGTGGAGAAGAATGGTTACCTAGTGCACCGGTACATGTATTGCTGTGGAATTATTTATTCGGATTAGATAAGATGCCCGAATGGGCGCATCTGCCATTGATATTAGGGCCCAGTGGAAAATTAAGCAAGAGAGATGGTGCCAAATACGGCTTCCCTGTTTTTGCCATGAACTGGACCGATCCTAAAACCAATGAACTGACTGAAGGATTTAAAGAAAAAGGATTTTTACCCGAAGCATTCATTAACCTGCTGGCTTTACTGGGCTGGAATGCAGGAACTGAACAGGAATTATTTTCTAAAGAAGAACTGATTGCATTATTCAATATAGACCGGGTGCATAGCGGCGGTGCAAAATTTGATTACGAAAAAGCAAAATGGTTCAATCAGGAATGGATAAAAAAGTTGCCGGCAGAAAATTTAGTCCCAAAAATAAAAGCCTTATACAATGCTAAAGGAATTACTGTTTCGGATAGCAATTATTTTGAAAAAGTAATCGAACTGGTGAAAGAGCGCTGTACTTTAATACCTGATTTTTATGAGCAAAGCAATTTCTTTTTTAATACTCCGGAAAACTTAGACCTTGATGCTGTTAAACCAAAATGGAATGGGGATAAACAATCTTTTTTCAGCGAGTGGGCATTGGCATTGCAGGACATCAGTAATTGGGATATAACCACATTGGAAGAAAATTTTAAAGCTGCTGCAACAGCAAAAAATATTAAGCCCGGCGAATTACAATTGCCTTTACGCATCATGCTGGTAGGCGGTAAATTTGGCCCTCCGGTTTTTGTAATAGCTGCAATGATTGGTAAAGAAGAAACCATCAAGCGCATTATAAATGCATTGAGTCAACTGGCTTAACCCTGTTTCAATATCAGCTGCAATAATGCTGCGGTATCCGTATTTTCAATGAGGGCTTTATCATCATTGTCTAATGTAAACAGGCCGGAAGTATTGTCTGTTACATGAGCCACGGTTCTTATTCCCGGTATAATGGTGGATACGGCATCATAACTCAGTAAATAGCTAAGTGCTAACTGTGCTTTGCTGCATTCATATTTATTACAAAGCTGCCATACCGTTGCCAATACATCATTAGTGGCTGCTACAATTTCTTTTGTAATTCTTTTATTGCGGTGATCATTTTGGGGAAACTCAAAATGATCATCAAATTTACCCGTAAGTAAGCCAAACTGCAAAGGCATTCTGGCAATAATGCCATATCCTTTTTCTTCAGCCTTATGTAATAAGGGTAATGCCTTTTTATTGATCAGATTCAGTACCAGCTGAAAACCTTTACCATAATCCTGCTCCAGCATCAGCTCCGCTTCTGGCATTGGCTCAAAAGTATTGAGCGATAATCCCCAGTACCTGATCTTTCCCTGCTGCTGCAATGCCTGCATGGCTTCAATACATTCACCCTGCTGCAGGTGCGTCACTCTTGCGGTATGCAGCTGATAATAATCAATGGCATCTTTCTTCAATCTTTTTAAAGAAGCTTCACAGGCCTTAATGATATAGTCTTTTGAATAATCAACAGTAAACTGTTCGTTACGCGACACATTACCCCCTTTGGTGGCAATAACTATCCCATCTTTATTGCCAATGGTTTTGCCAATCAGGTTTTCTGAATGCCCTAATCCATAAATATCAGCGGTATCAAAAAAATTAATCCCCTTATCCAAAGCGGCATGAATGGCTTTAACCGAAGTGGCATCATCAGCATCACCCCAACCAATAGCCGTAGTACCAATCATAGCACCACCACCAATGGCCCAGGCACCAAAACCAATTTCGCTTACTAACAAGGATGTGTTGCCAAATTTTCTGTATTGCATATTCAAATTTTTAAATTAATCTTCGGCTAAAATAGTTTCGACTGTGGAAGTAAAGCCTGCAGGCAGTTCCGTAGTATCTTTTGCATTTTCATAAATATGATAAGTTCTGCTCCAGCTGATGGCATTTTGAATCAGTCTTTCATTTCCCGTATCCAGACAATAATCTAAAGTTCTTCTAACTGCAACAGCATGGTCGCCATGTTTTAAATACGAAGCAATTTCGGAAGCAACGGTTATACTCATAAAGGGAAGATGAAGGGTGAACTAGTAATACACAAAATAGGAAAGTATTACAGATATTTACAGATTAGATTTACTTTTACAAAACTTTAATACTTGCAGCTATGGAAAAGAGTAGACCCATAAGAGTTTTAGTAGCCAAAGTTGGTTTGGACGGACATGACCGTGGCGCTAAAGTTATTGCCACTGCCTTACGCGATGCCGGCATGGAAGTGATTTATACCGGGCTGCGCCAAACTCCAGACATGGTGGTGAACGCCGCATTACAGGAAGATGTGGACGCCATTGGCATCAGCATTTTAAGTGGTGCACACAATACTGTTTTTCCCAAGATCATTGCATTGATGAAAGAAAAAGAAATGACCGATGTATTACTCACCGGGGGTGGCATTATTCCGGAAGATGACATGAAAGCTTTGAATGAAATGGGCGTGGGCAAATTATTTGCACCCGGTACTGCCACTACAGATATTGCGGAGTACATCAGAGCATGGGTAAAAGAAAACAGAAATTTTTAATTATCTACTTGGCATCTTTCACACACCTGAATCCAACAGTACCATTTCTTTCAAAGCCCTGCGATACCCTTAGCCACATTTGCCGGTAAGTCAATGGCTTGGGCCCTCCCTGTACAAACCACCAACTGCCTCCGGGCTGAAAATATGATCCGCCTTTTAGCATGATGTATTCATAAGTATCATTCTGGTACCAGTCATTGGTCATCTGCCAAACAGAACCCACCATATCGTACAAACCGTAAGGATTAACGCCTTTTTTATATTTACCTACAGGATATAATTTTCCATCGCCAGTATTACAATATGTAGCAT
>JBAXET010000136.1:0-8089 GCA_037140275.1 Ferruginibacter sp.
GCAGGTTTAAAACGGCTGTTGAAATTAGATGACATTTCGAAACCATAGGCACCGGCATTTCTAAACACCAGCAGGTCGCCTTCTCTGATTTCGGGCATTGGTCTGTCCCAGGCAAATGTGTCGGTTTCGCAAATATTACCTACTATGCTATATATTTTTTCTTCGCCATTGGGGTTGCTCAGGTTTTCTATCTGGTGATAGGCATCGTAAAACATAGGACGTATCAGGTGGTTAAATCCGCTATTCAGTCCAACGAAAGTGGTGTTGGCATTTTCCTTTATTACATTCACTTCGGCAATTAAATAACCAGAAGCACTCACCATAAATTTACCGGGTTCAAACCAAACCTGTAAGTGTTTGCCATTGGGGTTGGGATGATTGGCAAAAGCCTCATGCACTTTTTGCGCCAGCAGGGGCATATCGGTTTCAGCATCGCCTTTTTTATAAGGTACTTTAAAACCACCACCCAAATCTATTGAAGAAAGTTCTTTGAACAGAGGTATGATATCGAATAACACTTCAATACCCTTTACAAATACATCCACATCTTTAATATCACTGCCGGTATGGATATGTAAATTCTGAATGAATAAATCGTATTGGTTAACCAGTGCGATTACTTTACCGATCTGGTCTACAGGAATACCGAATTTGCTTTTATCGTGACCGGTAGAAATTTTAAGGTTACCGCCTGCCATAATATTGGGACGAAGGCGGATACCTACCGGGTAACTATGTCCGAATTTTGTACCGAATTTTTCCAGATTGCTCAGGCTGTCGATATTAATATTTACACCCAAACTTTGTGCAATTTCAATTTCACTGAAATCAATACCGTTGGAAGTATATAATACATTGGATGGTTCGAAACCCGCCAGCAGGGCCAGTTTTACTTCATTGATAGAACTGCAGTCTACATTGCAACCCAGACTATTAATATGTTTTAAGATATTGATATTGGTAAGGGCCTTGCAGGCATAAAAAAATTTAGTATCTGTTTTGGCAAATGCCGAAGTCAGCTTTTGGTATTGGGCAGTTATATTGTCTGCATCATATACATACAAAGGGGTTCCAAATTCTTTTGCAGCGGCAAGTAACTGTTCTGTTGATAATGACATGGCACGAATTTACGAAGTATAGAAACACGTTGAACAGTTACGGTATATTATGACATAAAAAAAGGGATGAAGCCAAACTTCATCCCTTTGTATAATATAAATTATTTTATGCTTCGGCAGTATTGTTTTCATCAGACTCACCCGTCGTTTCTTCGTCAGCAACGGCAACTGTTGTTGCTTCTTCTCTTACTGCTACTGGTTCAACAACTACTGTTTCTTCCCCGTTAATCGTTTCTTCTACTGCAACAATTTCTGCTTCGTCATTCGTTTGCTCTGCAGCAATGGCTTCTGCTTCCAGTTCGGCATTGTACTCATCCATTTCGGTTTGGGCTTCAATTACATTAGTAGCCAAAACCAATTCTTCCATCATCACTTCACTTATTTTGGGCAGATCGGCCGGACTGTTAATGCCAAAATAATCCATGAAAGATTTAGAAGTGGAGTAGATAAGTGGCTGACCAACGGCATCTTCTTTTCTTCCGGAAATAATGACCAGATCTTTCTCCAGTAATTTTTGTACCGCATAATCACAGTTTACACCGCGGATGGCTTCCATTTCGCTTTTGGTGATGGGTTGTTTATATGCAATAATGGCCAGTGTTTCTAAAGCTGCGGTAGATAAACGTTTTAAAAATTTATCGCCATTCAGTAAAGCAACTGTTTTATAGTATTCTCTTTTGGTAAGGAATTGTAATCCACCACCACTTTCTCTTAATTCAAATGCATAAAATTCGGCGCTATATTTTTCTTTAATACCATCAATGGCAGCATCCACCTGTTCAATAGTAGCACGGTCTTCAATAAAGCCCAAAGCAGTATTCACCAGTTCTACCAGCTCCACATTGGTAAGCGGTTTTTCACTGGCAAAAATCAATGCCTCTATATGTGGTATAATTTGCGAAAGCTCCATAATAATTTATGATTTGGGATTTTAAGATTTCTGATTAAAGGAATAGCGTTACATCCGCCATCATACATCCTAAATCAGACATCTTTTTTATCCGTTTAATGCTGCTGCACCACTTACAATTTCTGTCAGTTCGGTAGTAATGGCTGCCTGCCTTGCTCTGTTGTAACTGATCTTAAGAGATTTTAATAATTCGTTGGCATTATCGCTGGCTTTATCCATGGCGGTCATCCTTGCACCATGTTCGCTGGCATTAGCATCTAAAGTGGCTTTAAACAGTTGTGTGTTTAAAATTTTAGGCATCAATTCAGTGATCAGGGTTTCTTTGCCGGGTTCAAAAATGAAATCTGCATTTTTTTGACCGGCAGTTTTCTGTACTTTTTGAACTGGTAAAAATGGTTCAGCAACAAAGCGCTGGGTACCAGCATTTTTAAATTCACTGTATATCAGTTCCACTGCATCAATCTCTTTACTAGCAAAGGCATTCATGGCATATTTTGCAGCACCCTGTACTTTTTCAAAACTTAATCCTGTAAAAATATCCCAGTATGCATCCACCACTTTATATCCATTCTTTGTAAAATGCTCGTATCCTTTTTTACCAATAGGTAAAAACTGCACATTGCCCTTTTCATGTTGAGCAGCATATTTTTCTCTGGTTAGCTGTTTGGCTAATTTAATCAGGTTACTGTTGTAACCACCACATAAACCTCTGTCGCTGGTAACCACAATGATCAGTACTTTTTCAATAGCTCTTTCTTCTGCCAAAGCAATTTTTACATCGCCATCGCTGTTGCTTACAATATTACCCAGCATTTCCTGCAATTTTTTTGCATAGGGGCGCATTTGGGTAATGGCATCCTGTGCACGGCGAAGCTTTGCCGCACTCACCATTTTCATGGCTTTAGTAATCTGTTGTGTGCTCTGCACACTTTTAATTCTGTTACGTACTTCTTTTAACGCACCTGACATATTGTAAAAATTAGAAAATTAAAGCTTGGTTTTCGGGTGGCAAAGGTAGGGCAAAACCAGCAAAAACAAACACCTGTAGCAAATGAAAAAAGCCCTTTTGAAGGGCCTTTTTTGTGGTTGGTTAGCTTTTTTACTTAATATTTTGCTGTTATTGGGGGGTATATTAAGTTTTAGATGGTTGGTTGCAGAGGTTTATGCAGCCTGAAATGGTGATTTTGGCAGTATAGCCCGCCCCGGAAGGCAGGCCAGGTTAAAATATTTCGTGTGCCTGACTGGGCAAACAATCAAATTCTTTTTTAAAGGCGGAAGAAAAATTGCTCATATTCTGATAGCCCAGCATGGTGCCCACCTGCGAAACGGAATGTTTGCGGGAGCGTAATAATTCTTTGGCCTTGTGCATCCGGTTTTTTTGGTAATACTCGTAGGGCGCCATACCGTAAGCTTTTTTAAATAGTTTTTTCAGCTTGCTTTCGCTCATATAAGCTGTTTTAGCCAGCGATTCTATGGAGGGAAATTCTGCAGTATAGTGTTTGGATAACAGGTGTTCTACTTTAAGCAGGGCCTGAAAATCTTTTTGATTGGTGAACTGTGGAATATTATGCATACCACTCTTACAGAGGGCAGTTAAAAATTGTTCTGTAATTCTTAACACCCTGCTTTTTATAAACAGATCAGGCAAGTACGTGGTAACTGTTTCTGAATCAAAAATATCGTGTAAAATTTTACGCTGTTTGGCGGTAATAAAATCCACCAGATAGTCTTTCTCACGAAGCAGCTGCATTTTTTCGGGCGAAAAGTGCAGCAAGTTTGTATTGAGCCATTGTTCATCAATCTGTATCGACAAACCTTTTACCACAGTACCTTTTTTAAAAAGCATCTCCTGAGGAGATAAACTGTGGGTTACCAGAATGGCACTAAAAAATTCGTCGGGTATTTCTAAAATGGTATCGCCTGATTTACAATAAGGTTTCTCATTATACTGTAACTCATAAAAATAAATCAGCAACTGAAAATTTTCAGAAGGCACCCGCTTTAATTCTATATCAGCATTAAGGGTATAATTGGTAATGCGGTATGATAATCCGGGCTCAATATTTTTAGCTTTAGTATAGCCGGTGGCAATATGATTGGGGTATTGTATGCTGTCTGTAAGGTTTTCTGTCTGAAGTTGGGTGCCCAAATCTTTTACCCAGCTTTCATAATCTCCCTGCTGGTAATTAAACGACATTAAATTGCCTGAATTTTGCGGCACTTTCATAGTAAAAGGGTTTTAGTTTCTGCCTCTAAGATAGTGAATAAGAATAATTGGTTGCAGTAACAACTAACTAATTCCGACATTAAGATAACTTAAAAAGGCATACCACCATCAGCAGTTTTTAAAAACCCATTCTTACCGGTCCGCCACCCATCACTCGCATACCACCCTGTGCGGCCTGTCCAACAAATTTTTGCAGGCGGTAGGTAAAGGTGAGCAGGAAATAACGGGTTAATTTATTGGTACGGGTATCAATGATTGAATTGGCATTTACAGTGCGGTTGATATTGGTGTTTTGTTTAAACAAGTCAAATGCGGCAAAACGAATTACTCCATTTTTCTTTTTAAATAGCTGCTGTTCTAAAGAGGCATTCATCAATACAGGGTTTTGACTTACGGCACTGGCCAAACCATTATTGATGGTATAGTCTACATCATATTTTAATAAAGTACGTTTGGTGATGTTAACGTTGATATTATTAGTGAAAGTCCAGGCATTACTGGAAGTGTTTTTAAATGAAGTAGAACTGCTGTTGCCGGCATTTTTGTATTTATTATCATTGATGCTGTAGTTTACGCCGCTACCCAGTTGCAGCCATTCTTTTAAGTTCAGTTCAAAAACAAAACCCTGACTCAGTATCCAGTTACTACCAATGATCTTTTGCAGATTCAGGTTTTCTTTTAATACTCCTGAAGCAAGAACCATACTATCGGTTAAGTTCACATTGTGATTGTAATTTGCCGTTCCGTTGAAAGTGATTACATACTTACGGTTTTTATACGGTTTGGAATAGGTATAAAAGCCCATCAGGTTATAATAGCCATTTACATTTTCCGGAACTGCAATGGATCCGCCACCGCTGTTTAAGCGGGCAGTTTTATTGATGATCTGGTTTTTAATGGTACTGAAAGTAAAGTTGGTAAATAATACCTTGCCCGTTATAAAATTAAAATTGTTGTAAGATAAATTGATGTTATGGTTGATGCTGGGCCTAAGGTTAGGGTTACCCGCTACAACACTTTGCTGGTTACTCACATCCACCACTGGCTGTAATTGCGAAAATGAAGGCTGATTGGCATTGCCGCTGTAGCTCATGTTAATAGCTTTGGTTCTGCTGAAATTATATACAAACCTTGCCACAGGAAAAATATTTACACGGGTAATGGGTTTGTAGCCGCTGTCTTTGGTAAGCGATTTGCCCTCCAGGTCAACCGGCTGCACACTGATGCCCAAAGTATAATTATACTTTTTCATTGTGGTGCGAAGCGATACTCCAATACGGTTATTGTAAAAATTATTTTCATAATCATTACTTAAAAAGCCATTCATTGTTTTTACCTGTGTCAATGAATCTACGTTGTAGGTTTTTTTATCGTTGCGGCTATAACTGAGATTATGCGAAGCAGAAAAATCAAGACTGCGGTATTTATTAATAGGTTCCGAATAAGTAAGGCGAACGCCATAGTTATGACTTTCGTTCAATTGATCAATGTACTGAAAAGTATTACGGGCACCAATAAACGGAGCCACATACTGATAACTCAGGTTAGTAATATCCTGATCGGAATTGCTCTGTGAATTGCCAAAGTTTCCACTGGCAGAAAAGTTACGGCCACGCTTGCGGAATTTATGATTGTATAACACATTCAGACTAAGGTTGGGTGCATCGGAGCCGGACAGATTTTTGTTGCTACCATCGCTGGTTTTGCCCACGCCGCTTTGATTATAATTAAAAAGAGAATAACTGTTGCCATCACTTTTACTGTAACTGAAATTGGGGGTTACTTTTAAATAATTAAAACTGTCGATCTGATACTCCAGATTAAAAGTACCGCGGTGACTTTCATTTATATTTATAGCATTCAGATCCTGATTATTGATATAACTGTTGTTTTGAAAAAAGTTTTGAGAAGAAGTGTTTTGCAGCTGTCCGGTATTACGGTGACTGTAAGAATAACTTCCGTACACGCTTATTCTTTTACCCCACTGATCTCTGAAATTGGTGCCAAATGAATTGGTGGAAGTGATACCGCCGTTATTGCCACCAAACTGGCTGATGTCTCCGCTTTGTATAATGCTGCTCATGCCACCGGCACCACCAGCATCCTGAACAGCAGATCTGCCTGATGTCATCATGCTGCTCATGCCGCGGTTACCGCCGCCGCCAAAATTAAATAATGAGGTATTGGTATTATTACTATTGGCCACTAAAGAAATCTGTTTGTTATCATTAAAGTAGTTGCCGTTAAATGAAGCCTGATAGCGGTCTTCGGTACCTCCTCCAACAGTAGCCCTTCCAAAAAAGCCTTTATTCATGTCTTTTTTAGTTACAATATTCATCACTTTATCAGGCTCACCGTCTTTAATACCACTAACTGTAGCCTGATCGCCATAATCATCTATAATCTGAATTTTATCTACCATATTAGAGGGCAGTTCCTTGGTGGCCGTTTTAAGATCGCCGCCAAAAAAATCTTTACCATTTACTTTTACCCGGGTTACACTTTTTCCCTGTGCTTTAACATTACCATCCTTATCCACTTCTACACCCGGTAATTTTTTTAGCAGGTCTTCAACAACCGCACCTTCTTTTACTTTAAAAGCATCGGCACGGTACTCCACAGTATCTTCTTTAACTACAATAGGGGCACTTTTTACCACCAGTTCATCTAATAATTTACCACGGGGGGCTAAAATTACGGTGCCAATATTGATGGTTTTTTCAACCTGTTTTACGGGGATAAATTTTGCCACAGGGCCATAGCCACTGTTGGTGATAATGACAGAAAAGTTGGAAGCAGGAACGGGATCAAAACTAAATTCGCCCTTTTCGTTGGTGAAAGTATAAGTTGTATCTGATGGTTTATCTTTTATAACCAGCCCAATTACAGCCTTATCAATGGGCTTATTATTACTGCTGTCAATAACGGTTCCTTTTACCTGTGCCTGAGTAGTTAAACCAATAATAAGTACTGATAAAAGGAGTGCAAAATGCTTCATGTTGTAGTTTTGATATACGAAAAAATTCGTGTAAAAATACAGGAGCTAATGCTATTTACCGTATATTTTTTATAAGTGGTAGCTGCTTTAAGGAATGATTAACAAATCTGTATAATATAAAAAGCCGGCAATTGATAACTGCCGGCTTTTTATAATCACAATTTTTTATTTATTCAGATTGATCTTAATTGCTTTTGATCGCTGTGTTATATTTATTATGCCTCCTTCGGTGCTGGCCTGTTGCAGGGCAACAGATTTGTATAGCTTGGCTTCCAGCGTGAGGCTGTTTGATTTTTGTCTTTCTAATTCATTTACTGGCACAATGAATACATTTCCTGTATCAGTACCTAAGGTATACTCCACACTAAAACTGCTGTCGCTCTTATTGGTATACAATTCCAGATGGTCGCCGGGAGATAGAGTACCTGCATCAAATGGAATAACCAAAGGTGCAGTTTTACTCGCCGTGGCGGGAGCATTTACCAATGAAAAATTGGAGAATGTGAAATTGTTTTCCCATTTTTTATTATTAATATCGGTAAATTCAAAATGGTGGGTGCCCAAAAAATCGGCAGCAGGTTTACTGGTGGCATAGTAGGCTCCGGACACATCACTGCTGTCTACCTTCAATGCTTCATTGTCAAAAACTATTTTACTGGGGTTATTCAGTACCAGGGTAGTTCCGTTACTTCCTGCAAAGCGAAACTGGCAAGTAATGTCTACATCCCTGGTATCGCCATGCTGGCTGATACTGTAGCTTTGATAAATTTTGTCCTGCGATACATCTTTGCTTTCACCAATTTCGTTGCTGGTGCAGGCACTGAATAATGCAATGG
>JBAXET010000137.1:0-7954 GCA_037140275.1 Ferruginibacter sp.
ATGTAAACCTATATACCGACAGCCTTAAAAAAGGCACTTATAACTATATAAATGTAGACGGATTGATGAGTAATGGGAAATATTTACCCCTGGACAGTACCCATATTATCTTTACCGCCTCTGCAGGAAGGTTTTATGGCAACAGCCTTTTTATTGATAAAAACTTTTCGGCCGATAAAGTAACTATTAAAGCTGTATTAAGAAATAACCCTGCGATTTTTAAAGAATTCACCATTTATTTTAAAATTAAACCTGATAGTGAAAATTTAAAAACAGTTGATGAACTCCTGAACGGCACAGGTTCAAAAAGAAGAAAGACGTAGTTGAAATTATACTTGTAAACGTAATAATGCCCGGTTCATCTGAAAGATTTACCGGGCATTATTATATTTTTTAGTGGCATACGCCACTTAGCAAAATTTATGCAAATTTCTTAGCATCTTCTAAAAACTGGGCTAAACCACTATCCGTTAAAGGATGCTTTAATAACCCTAAGATTGAAGATAAAGGACAGGTACAAACATCTGCACCGGCTTCCGCACATTTAATAATATGATTTGGATTGCGGATAGATGCCGCTAAAATTTCAGTCTTATAACCCTGAATACTGAATATCTGACGTAACTGATGAATCAGGTCCATTCCATCCCATCCGGTATCATCTACACGACCAATAAATGGAGATACATAAGAAGCCCCTGCTTTTGCAGCCAGAATGGCCTGCCCTGCAGAGAAGATCAGCGTACAGTTAGTACGAATACCATTTTCAGTAAACCATTTAATGGCTTTAATACCTTCTTTAATCATGGGTACTTTTACCACAATATTCGGATGAATAGCGGCAAGTTTTTTCCCTTCTGCAACAATACCATCAAAATCGGTAGCTACCACTTCTGCACTTATATCACCATCCACTAATTCGCAAATATCTTTATAATGCTGCATTACTGCTGCTTCACCTTTAATGCCTTCTTTGGCCATTAAAGAGGGGTTGGTAGTAACACCATCCAGTATTCCTAAATCGTTTGCTTCTTTAATCTGAGCCAGATTGGCTGTATCAATAAAAAATTTCATACACTTATCCCCTAAAGGAGGATTAGCTTTTTAATTGTTATAAAATTTGTTCGTTGCAAAAGTAAAATAATTGAAGCAGTAACACCTATTTAATTTATGCACTTCACTAAACAAATGGAATATCTTAATGTGGCCTATTGCAAAGCCCCTTCAGTGCCCTGCCGGCAGGCTGGCAGGTTTGGGGTATGGGCATAAAAATGGCAAGTTACTTACATCGCACCGCTCAACCATCTACCCTTGCTACCTTCCGGTCCTGGGGGAGTTCAACAGGAGCTGGTCGTATAAGACTTGCCGCCGCAAATATACGGGGTTATAGTAAATATTGGATATAAAATATCGAATGTTTTTATATTCGATATTCAAGATCTGTTAAAAACTGAATCCCGGCTTATCTGTTCTAGAGTCTATTTTACCCACACCAATCAATTGGTCTGCCCTGTCGGAAAAAGCTTTGTAATACATGAGTATGGTATAACTGTTTTCTGTTTCCCAGTAATTACCTTCCAGATCATTTTTTTGAGCGGGATTATTTTTATCTACTGCTATATAGGTATAACTGTAATATCCCTGTTTTAAAAAGGCAGCAACTTCGTACAAGCCTTTATCTGCATTAAAAACCATTTTGGTTTTATCATTAAACTCGTATCCGGTTAACTGACCTGCCAGATAAATATCTTTATTAGCATAGGGCTGTCCATTGGGTGGCGCTAAACTAAAATGTACTGTCGCAAAATCTGCCTGCCAATAAGGGTTTATGTTATCTAAAGTTTCGGAAATAAACATGCCGTTCAGATCGCGGTAATACACATATTTTTCATTGCTACGGTCAATATCTGTTTTCAGATACATTTCGGTTGCATTCTTTTTATAGTCTGCATGATCTACCCTGTCGCTTTGCAAACGAAAACTTCTTAAATCAAGCCAGCGCCATTCTTTGCCTCCCGGAAAAATACCATAATTCTCTGAACTGTATTCTAAATTAGTACTGCGTACAAATGTGGGTGGAAAATCTTTTACAGCATTATCCCAGCGGTTATTTTGCAGTATCACCACTTTAATCTGCTGTGCGGCACTGAAGGTATTTAACCCGGTAATATTAGCAGTGAACTGCAGCTTTTGGTGCGATCTGAAATATTGTGGAGTTAAAGGTTGTACCACAGATGCGGCAATGGATGCTTTGGGATCAAGCACCAGCATACGTCTGGTGAAGGCCAGCTTTGACGTGTCTCCATCCAGATATACTTTCAGTAAATAATTACCCGACATGGTAATGGTTGTACTTCTATCGGGTATCATTGCCTGATAGTGTGTGTACCTTGTGAATGCAATGGAAGAATAACGGTTGGTACTGATACGCTGCTGTGTAAAGCCTTTGATATAACTGAACGGACTGATATCAACCGGCTTCCAGTTATAATCGCATAACTGAAAAGTATAGTAATAGCTTTTGATATTGGCATCCAGATCGTCAAAATTTAATTCCAGTTGATCACTGCTGTTGAGATTATACAGCGGAAGGGATTGCTGATCGCCGTATACATTAAACCGTACACAAATGATATTGGGCTTGTATATTATATCCTGTTGCTGGGCATTCAGATATAGTGTAAATAGAGTAAATAAAGTAAGGAGTATATATTTTTTGGTTACGGACTGCGAATCTAAATTCATCATCGTCCCAGCCATTGGGGGGCTTACCTTAACTGAAAAGCAAGACTGAACTTTTATCATGTTATCTGTAATCGTTACGTGTAAATAAAATACATTTGTAAGATACCAAAAGTATGCCATTTGAATATATCTCTGTTCATAGCAAAAAGAATCGCCTTTAACGGACAAAAAACATTTTCCCGATTTATTATCCGGTTGGCCATTGCTGCCACTGCCATAAGTGTGGCGGTTATGATTATTGCCATGAGCTTTGTAAATGGTTTTCAACAGGTAATCAGTGATAAAGTTTTTAGTTTTTGGGGGCATATCCGTGTACAGCAGGATATTGAAAATAAAGTGAGTATTGCAGAAGAATATCCCATTTCTATCAGTACTACGGTTGAAAAAAACTTACGCAATATTCCGCAGATAAAATCTGTGGAACGCTATGCCACCAAATCGGCGATGTTACGTTTTAATGGAGAAATTGAAAGTGTATTGCTGAAAGGCATTGATTCCGGATTTGATTATTCACGGATGAACAGCATACTTAAACAGGGTCGCTGGTTACACCGAAGCGACAGCAGCTACAGTCTGGAACTGGTATTATCTGAATACACTGCTAACCAGCTGAACCTGCAAGTCAATGATACATTTCTGGTAACTTTTATCAATGGCAACGGACTTGCAGATGCTACTATGCGCCAGCGCAAATGTGTGCTGGTAGGAATATTTAAAACTTCCATTGAAGAATACGATAAACAATTTGCGATTTGCGATATCAATTTGATACGAAAACTTAACAACTGGAAGCCTGATCAGATTGGCGGCTACGAGATTTTTTTACACGACTATAATCAAACCGATACCGTAAATAAACTTATTTACGATGTATCCGTATTGCCACAAAGCTGGTACAGTAAAACCATTAAAGAAATTTATCCCAATATATTCGACTGGCTGGAATTACAGGGCAGGATAAAATCAATTTTACTTTGGATTATGCTGGTGGTAGCAGTGGTAAATTTAATTACCTGCCTCATCATTCTTGTTTTGGAAAGAACCAAAATGACGGGCATATTAAAAGCCATTGGTGCCAGCGACTGGAATGTGCAACAAATATTTTTATATAATACCACTGTTATTGCAGGAATTGGAATAAGCATTGGTGCTGCATTTGGCCTGGGCATTTGCTGGTTACAGGAAAAGACAGGCTTTATTAAATTAGACGAGGATGCGTATTATATGAGTCAGGCTCATGCCAATGTGATATGGTGGCAAGTATTACTTATTTGCGGTGGCACATTAGCAGTTTGTTTTGCTACACTAATTATACCTACTTTATTAATTAAAAAAATAAAACCGGTGAAGGCGATACAGTTTAGGTAATTGGTTAACTGGTTTATTGGTTAATTGGTTTATTGGGTAACTGGTTAACTGGTTAATTAGTTTATTGGTTAATCGGTGGAAGGGGTATTATGCCGTGGTGATTTAGAGATGAATTTTATATAAGCGTTAAGTTTTATCAGAATTTTTTCTGCGTCAAAAATCAACATATCTGCTATATCACCGGCTATGATATTTCTTCTTTTACATTTTGTAATCCATGCTTTAGTTTCCTGTAAAGAGCCTCTTGAATAATAGAAAAACTGTTTACTTTCTTTATAAAAATACCTGCCATACCCTTCCGCTATATTTGCCGCAACAGAATCTGCCGATCGAACAATCTGTTTACCAATAGTATCTTTATGGAAATAATCCCACTTAACTACAATTTCCCAAATAATATCTGAAAATGCTTCTGCAAGCTGGTATACCTCAAGCTTTTCAAGAGTATATTCCATTGGTACGGATTTACGGATTAACAAATTTACTGTCTGCTAATTTACTATTTTACTAAATAACTAGACTCCCAATTAACTAATTAACCAATAAACCAAAAAACCACCTACCTCATCATCGCTAAAATAATCCCCGTTGCAACAGCCGCATTTAATGATTCCGCTTCGCCAATTTTAGGGATGGTAATTTTTTCATTTACCAATTCCATTACTGACTCACTGATGCCCCTGCCCTCATTGCCAATAATCACAATACCTTCTGCAGTATTTTTAAGCGTATTGATATTTTTTCCATCTAATGCCGCTGCATATTTTTTTACGGTTGTATTTTGCTGCAACCAATCGGTAATATCAGTATAAAATACATTTACTCTGGCCAAACTTCCCATAGTACTTTGCACTACTTTAGGATTGTACCGGTCTGCACAGCCCTGAGAACAAATAATATTGTCTACCCCAAACCAATCTGCTGTTCTGATTATGGTACCTATATTACCCGGATCCTGTATATTATCTAAAACCAATGTTAATTTTTGTTTGATATCTGCAGGTGCCTGTGCTTTTTTTTGTTCAAAAATGGCCAGCACACTATGCGCAGTAGTAAGCATGGATATTTTTTCCAGTTCAAAATCCTTTACCGAAAAAATCTCAATCCCCCCGTGAACAGCCAGGTTGTTTTCATTTTGCAGAAGCCAGCTTTCCAATGCAATCAGCTGCTTACAAACAAATTCACGACTGTCTAATAATTCCAAAACCACCTTTGGACCTTCAGCAATAAACACCCCATATTCATCTCTGAATTTTTTATGGTGCAAACTTTGGATATATTTGGTATGTGTTTTGTTAATCATTGTCGACTAATTGATACTATGCCGGTAAGCACTCCTAATTATACAAGGCTTTTACAGCTGCTGAAAAATATTTTTTTCCTTTCTTTATTGCTGTCTTCCTGTGTAATAACCAGAAACAGGCAAAAAGACAAACCCTTTATACTTAAAAACAGCATCGAAGTTAAGGGAGGAAATTTTACTAAAGATGAAAGGATTGCATTAAAATCCCGTTTAAATACTCAACTGGAAGACAGTGCGAGAATAAATGAGATTGACAAATTCTTTTTCTGGCATATATATCCTAATCCTGCTGCTTTTGATACTGCTGCTGCAGCTAAATCTGCGCGCAATATGCAGGCCTCCATGCTGCATCTGGGCTATTACAGGTCAAAAGCCGGCTATTTGGCCGATACAGTCAGATCGGGCAAACAAGAACGGATACATGTACATTATACGGTTGATCCCGGAAAGCCTACAATTATTGATACCATTTCTTATAATATGCAACGGCCAGATCTGCAACAACTGGCAATGGAACATATGAATGATGCATTGCTGGAAGCAGGTAAGCCTGTAACCAAAGCAGCTGTATTAGGCGAAATCAATCGCCTGGTAGATCTGTACCGCAATAATGGGTATTATAAATTTACATCTGATGAAATAAAAATACAGGGTGATACTTCACTGGATGTCTTAACCAATATTAGCGACGATCCTTTTGAACAATTACAGGCAATTGCAGAAGCACAACAAAAGAAAGATTCACCTAAAATAAAACTATCGGTGGTATTAAATCCACCTTTATCAGATACCAACAGGTTAAAACAATACCATATCAACAATGTATATGTTTTACCCGATTACAGGCCGGGAGATAAATTGAAAGATTCCAATATTACTGAAAGAGTTACCCGTACTGATAAACTGATTATCAGGTATCACAATAAATTATTCCGTAACGGATTTTTACTACGCAATTTATTCTTTAAAAAAGGCGATTTATATACACAAACTGATTATTATAAAACGCTCAACAGTTTTTCCAGAGCCGGAGTTTGGGTAAGTGCCAATATAGAAATAGCAGAAGTAAAAGACAGTGCCAATAAGATTGATTTAATAGTACAACTGATTCCTGCAAAACAATACAGCTTTGAAGCTTCTATTGAAGCCAGTTATTCAGCCAACAGTAATACCAATAGTGTAACCGCAGCCAATGCGGGTAATTTACTGGGCTTGTCGGGCAATGTATCGTTAACCAATAAAAATTTGGGTAAGGAAGGCATTAGAATGACCAATGCCATTCGTTCGGGTGTGGAGCTGAATGTAAAACCAGATAGCAGCAATACCAGAAGTATCATTAATTCCAACGAATTCAGTTTAACCAACAGCCTGGTGGTACCCCGTTTTGTTACTCCGCGCTTTTTTCTGATGCCAAAAGCATTTACATCAAGTGCTAAAGTTTTACAGCCGCAAACATTCAGTAATGTAAACCTGTCGTATATAAACAGGATCAATTTATTTAACCTTCAGTCCTCTAATCTGGGAATCGGTTACAGTTGGAAAAATTTAAAAAATGACGAATTCACCTTTAAGCCACTAAATATAGAATTTGCCAAACTGTATAATGAAACTGACAGTTTTAAAAAGACATTAGACAGTATCCCTTTTTTAAGATATTCGTTTAACACTTCATTGGTAGCAGGATCTACTTTTGGTTATACGCATCATTTTAATAATCCAAAACACCGCAACCGCCAGCAAAGCATCAAACTAAATATTGAAGAATCGGGCTTCCCTGTATTTTTGGTGCCTATACCCTTAAGAAGTTTGAATATTTTGAATAATTACCTCAGGCAATTTGCAAAAGCAGATGTAGAATTCACCAGCTCCCTGAGCAGGCCTAAATCAGCAACTGTATTTCGTTTATTTGGAGGAATTGGTATTGCATCAAAAAAAGACACAACACTCCCCTTCTTTAAACAATATTTCGCCGGCGGAAGCAATAGTATGAGAGGCTGGCCAATACGGGGTATAGGTCGTGGATCGCAACCATTAGCACCTTACGGAAGTAATAAATTTAATGACCGTACAGGCGATTTACAACTGGAAGCCAATTTTGAATTCCGACACGACATAGTACAAATTATTCCTAATTCAGTCTTATTAAAAGGTGCCTTCTTTATTGATGCCGGTAATATCTGGAATATCAGAAATGCCAAACCGGGCGGAGGAACAGACAGTGCACAATTTAAATTAAAAAATCTGTGGCGCGAACTGGGTATTAATGCCGGGTATGGCTTCAGGTTAGACTTCAATTACTTTATTGTAAGATTTGATTTCGGATTCCGTTTTAAACGACCTGAACTTAGCTATATCAATGATGGATGGAAAATTCCTGCATTGGGATTTGATGATTTTTTCCAGAAATTTTTTGTCAAAGGGCCTGATGAAGAATACCGCAGGTGGAGGTATAATAATTTTAATTTTACTATTGGTATCAACTATCCTTTTTAATTGGTTTACTGGTTAATTGGTTAATTGGTTTACTGGTTAATTGGT
>JBAXET010000138.1:0-7917 GCA_037140275.1 Ferruginibacter sp.
CTTATTACTTAAAACATTGACGCCTTCAGTTTCAATCCTGCCGTCTCCTCAATTCCAAACATCAAATTCATATTCTGTACCGCCTGACCACTGGCGCCTTTCAGTAAATTGTCTATTGCAGAATGCACCACCAACTTATCTCCAACTTTTTCTAACTGAATGATACATTTATTAGTGTTGACTACTTGCTTTAAAAAAATAGCATCAGTTGTAACTGTGGTAAATGGATGGCCTTTATAGAATTCTTGATACAGCACATTCAGTTCTTCCAGACTCAGATCAGTTTTAATTTGGGAACTGATAAAAATTCCTCTGGTAAAATCGCCGCGCCAGGGAACAAAATTGAAGTCCCCATCCCCTAAAGGGGAGTTTGATTGCAGCGAATTAATAGATTGCATTATTTCAGCATTGTGCTGATGTGTTAATGTTTTATACGCCTGTATATTATTGGCCCTCCAGCTAAAATGCGATGTGGCGGCCAGACTTTGTCCTGCGCCTGTGCTGCCTGTGATGCCGGTGGTGTATACTTCATTCAGCAATCCTGCTTTTGCCAAAGGCAACAAGCCCAATTGAATTGCAGTGGCAAAACATCCTGGATTAGCAATACTATTTGCAGTTGTAATTTTTTCTCTTTGTAATTCCGGTAAGCCGTAAACAAATGTTCTGCCGTTAATAGTGGCATCGGCATTTAAACGAAAGTCATTACCAATATCGATTAATTTAACAGCAGCAGGTATTTCATTGGCTGCAACAAATTTCTTTGCTTCACCATGTCCTGCACAAAAGAAAATCACATCCACGCCCCCATCCCCTAAAGTGGGGTAAGACGCTACAAATTTCAAATCTGTTTCCCCCACTAAATCACCATGCACTTTGCTTAACAGGTTACCTGCATTACTGCTGCTTTGTGCAAATGCAATTGTAGCATTAGGATGGTTCAATAACAAACGTATTAGCTCGCCGCCGGTATACCCTGCAGCACCAATAATACCTACATTGATGCCCCCATCCTCTAAAGGAGTGCTATTTGAAGTTGTTATTATTTTATCAGGCATTATAAAAAATTTCTGTATTCTTAAATAATCAATTTAATCTACCCTTAGGTAACTTCCCTTTAGGGGTTGGGTGTATTTACTTTGTGATAAATAGATGTTTGGTTACCGAATATTTTACTGAATCCTCTTACATCATCACCTGTATAACCGGTATTCATTTCGCCATATTTACCAAACTTGGCGCTCATTAAATCAAATTCAGATTCAATACCAATTACCTGAAAATGGTAAGGGTTTAATTGTACAAATACATCACCTGTAACATTCTGCTGGCTGTTGGTAAAATAGGCTTCAATATCTCTCATCACCGGATCCATAATTTGACCTTCGTGCAACCAGTTGCCATAAAATAATGCCAGTTGATCTTTCCAGTTTAACTGCCATTTGGTTAATACATGTTTTTCCAAAGCGTGATGCGCTTTTAAAATCACCATTGGTGCAGCGGCTTCAAAACCCACACGTCCTTTAATACCAATGATGGTATCACCCACATGTATATCTCGGCCCAATCCGTATGCGCCTGCAATGGTTTGTAAATATTGTATCGCTTCTGTTGGATGTGTAAAGCTTTTATCATTTACCCCAACCAGTTCACCTTTTACAAAACTTAATTTCACTTCTTCTGTACCGGTTTTGGTAACCTGCGTTGGCCATGCCGATTCAGGCAACATGCCTTTACTGTTTAAGGTTTCTTTTCCGCCCACGCTTGTTCCCCATAATCCTTTATTGATAGAGTAAGTACTTTTTTCAAAGTTCATTTCCACGCCTTTACTTTTCAGGTAGGTGATCTCTTCTTCACGACTCAGTTTCATATCACGTATGGGAGTAATGATTTCTACGCCCGGAATCATGATATTAAAAATCATATCAAAACGAACCTGATCATTACCGGCTCCGGTACTGCCATGGGCTACTGCGTCAGCATTTAATTTTTTAGTATGCTCCGCGATACTTAAAGCCTGGCTCAATCTTTCAGCACTTACACTTAAGGGATAGGTATTATTTTTTAAACAGTTACCAAATACCAGGTACTTAATAATATTGTCATAATAACTTTTTACAGCATCAATGGCAGTATGTGTTTTTACCCCCAGCTTAAATGCATGTGCTTCTATCTTCTTTAATTCTTCTTCGCTGAAGCCTCCGGTATTTACAATCACCGAATGCACTTCATATCCTTTATCATCAGTAAAATATTTTGCACAGTAGGTAGTGTCTAACCCACCACTGAAACCTAAAACTACTTTTGCGCCTTTTGTTAATGTTGTACTCATTATTGCAGATTGAAAAAATTAAAAATGGAAAAAATGCCTGAATAAAGATTTTACCGATCCGCCACCTGAGCCACTATGCTGTTTCTCAAAAAAAGGCTTCAGTAATTTCCAGTGCTTAAAACGGAGCATTCTTTCGAAGATGCTTTTATTCTCTTCAAAAAATTGTTTGGTTTCTGCAGGCTCATAATGATCTGCCGGATCGTACAACATTGCGGTACACATGCAATTCTTTCTGTCTTTACTCACCAGTATATCATAGTTCACACAGCTTTTACAGCCAGCCCAAAATTTTTCATCCTGTGTTAACTCAGAATAAGTAACGGGTTCATATCCTAACTCAGAATTAATCTTCATTACTGCAAGCCCGGTAGTTAATCCAAATATTTTTGCATTGGGATATTTTTCACGACTCAGTTTAAATACTTTTTCTTTGATGGCTTTGGCCACACCACTTTTTCTGAACGGAGGAGATACAATCAGTCCGCTATTGGCCACATATTCGCCTTCCCAGGTTTCGATATAACAAAAGCCTACCCATTCACCGGCATTGGTGACTGCAATAACAGACTTTCCTTCCAATATTTTTTGCTCTATGTATTCGGGCGAACGCTTTGCAATACCGGTACCTCTTGCTTTTGCAGAAGATTCCATTTCATCGGTAATGTTTGTAGCGTAATGTGCATCGGATGGTACCGCTGCCCTGATGATAATGTTACTGTTATCCAATTCTTTAAAAATTGAAATAATGATAAAATGATTTTAGAAAACTTTCGGAGATTTTTTCACTGACAGGGGCAGCTTTTAACTACTCGTCCTATCAGCAACCACGTCGGGGTCGCGGGAGTGATTCAATCACATACTCAATAGAAAACATCACCCTAACGGGGATATTATTCATTGACGTATTATGTGGTTGCGTGTGTTTCAATTCGCGTTTTATTTAAGAGAACGCAAAGGTATATGTTTTTCAATTTAAACAGGGCAAAATTTTATGAAAGTTTAAAATAGTTTGGAATATCTTTAAGAATCAGACCGATTACATAAAAACTCACTAAAATTTAAACGTTTTTATATGAAAAATAAGTATACCTGAGAATTTATTGTTCTACTTGAACTGCTTTATCAGGAAGCATAATTATCAACCCGGCAGTAACAGAAGCTTCATCATTTTTTAATGGGAAAATATTGCGATAGTGGTAAGCCGGTAAAAATAGAAGATTTAGCGAGTTTAAAACCGGCGGTAAAGAAAGTATAGTAAACAGCACGCAGAGGAACAGAGCTTGCAGAGGTATTTACTCAGCGTCCTCTGCTCCTCTGTGTGCATAACCATGGTGAATCATCCAGTCTGGTGGGTATTGCTGCAAGAAAAAGTTGTGATAGTGGTAAGCCGGTAAAGATTGAAGACCTGACAACGATAAGGCCTGGAGTGCAAAAAGCGTGAGTGAAAAAGTGATAACTTATAAGTAAAAAGTCAAAAATCAAAAGATACCCCTTTTGCTTTTTGACTTTTGCTTTTTGATTTTTGACTTTTGATTTTTTATTTTTAGCAAGCTCAATTTTCCACAAAAGGCTGCAATGCTTCCGCAATTTTTCTGTCATTACTCAACCGAGGTAATTTATTTTGTCCGCCAAGTTTACCAATGCTCTTCATGTAATTGATAAAGCCATTTTTTTGGATCGGCGTTATTTTGAGCTGCTGCAAAATATTACCTGCAATTAAATCATCGTAATATACATTTTTAGCTCTTAGATTATCATCAATTTTTTTTGTAAACACACTGATATCATCAGGTGTATTTTCAAACTCTATAAACCATTCGTGGTAACTTTTACCCGCATCCTGTGCTATCATTGGTGCCACAGTAAACTCGGTTACTTTCACGTTTTCTTCTTCCGCTGACTTTAATAAAGCCGCTTCCACTTCTTCACCAATTACATGTTCGCCAAAGGCGCTGATAAAATGTTTGGTTCGCCCGCTCACAATTAAACGGTACGGATTGGCGGAAACAAATTTTACAGTATCTCCAATATTGTATCCCCACAAACCTGCATTATTATTAATGATCAATGCATAATTCTCTCCCACTTTCACATCTTTTAATGAAAGCCGTGTGGGGTTTTCATTAAATATTTCTGCTGCGGGTACAAATTCAAAAAATATTCCGCTGTTGGTATTCAGCAATAATCCTTCTGCATGCTGACTGTCCTGAAAAGCGAAAAAACCTTCGCTTGCAGGAAACAATTCTATACAATCAATTTTTTTACCAATACTTTCAAACAGTTTGGCTTTATAAGGTTCAAAGTTTACCCCACCCTGTACCATCACACTAAAATCGGGGAACAGCTCCGAAATTTTTTTGCCGCTCTTCTCCTGCAATCTGTCAAAGTACATTTGCATCCATGGTGGAATGCCACTTATCAATGTCATGTTTTGATTAATGGTTTCTTCAACAATCTTATCCAATTTTTCTTCCCATTCTTCAATACAATTGGTACTATAAGAAGGTAACTGGTTAGCTCTTAAATAACGGGGAACATGATGGTTTACAATACCGCTTAATCTTCCTGTGGGTACTCCACCCACTCTTTCCAGTTCTGGCGAACCACTTAAAAAAATAAGTTTCCCGTCAGCAAATTTAGTATTGCCAGTTTCGGCCATGTAGCAGAGCAATGCATTGCGTGCGGTATTGATATGATTGGGAATAGAATCTTTTGTAATAGGAATATATTTTACTCCGCTTGTAGTACCACTTGTCTTGGCAAAATAAATGGGCAGCCCTTTCCACAATACATTGTGCTTACCTTCTTTAACCTTTTCGATATATACTTTAAAAGCTTCGTAATCTCTAATGGGAACCTGCTTAACAAAATCTTCATAGGTTTTAATAGTATCAAACCCGTGCTCTTTTCCAAATTCAGTTTTGGATGCTGCTTTTATCAAATGTAAAAAAGTATCCTGCTGGTCTTCCACTGCAGTCTCCATTCCTTTTTTTATCTGCTTATGTATATAGTTAGCAAAGGGTTTTGCCAGAAAAGATTTTATTGCCATATCATTTTTTTAATACACGAATTTTAGCAGCACAATTACACTAATTAAAATTAGAGAAACAATTCGTGTAATTCGTTTCAATTCGTGTTATTACTATTAATTCGTGTTATCAATCCTTTATTTACAATCGCAGGGCCATTCATTATCCAGATCAATTACTGTTACCACCACCAGATTTTCTTTTTTGGGTGCAAACACAATACGCACATGTTGTTTATCATGCGTAATACCTTCTAAAGGATAACTTTTGCCTTTATCGCTGGCTTCAATTTTATTGCTGTTCAGTTTACCCGCTTCAAGAATTTCTTTCACTTCAGACTCATCAATATGCCTGCACTCCATTCGGCAGCGGGCATGTTTAGAATAAATAAGATGTGCCTTATGCCGGTCAAAGGGTTCATTATCCTGAGTAGTTGTATTGGCAACAGGGTAAGAATCGGTAGGTATAACCTCATTGCTAATTGAAGGTCCGGGCAATGGTCCACGCTGATGCTTGAGTATATAAATAAATACTGCCGCAGCGGCCAGTAAAAATATATAAGGAAGGTATTTTTTTATCACGTCGCAAATTAGTGGAAATTGACAAACCATCGCTGTTAAAAACCATTCCTTTTATGGATATATATCAAATGTGTTAATTTTGCCCCTAATGAATAAGACCGTTGCATTACATACATTGGGCTGCAAGCTGAATTTCTCCGAAACCTCTTCTATGGGCAGGTTACTGGAGCAAGACGGTTTTGTAAAGAAAGACTTTGATGAAGTGGCAGATGTATATGTAATAAATACCTGTAGTGTTACAGATAATGCCGATAAAGAGTGCCGGATGCTGGTGCGCCGCATACAACGCAAAGCCCCCGAAGCCATGGTGGTGATCACCGGATGCTATGCACAATTAAAGCCTCAGGAGATTGCCGCTATTCCCGGTGTTGACCTGGTACTGGGCGCTGCCGAAAAATTTAATATCACCCATCATCTTAAAGAGATCAGTAAAGGTGATGCCACCAAAATTTGCAGTTGCGATATTGAAGATGTAAACACATTCACTGCATCCTATTCTAAAAATGATCGCACCCGAACATTTTTAAAAGTGCAGGACGGCTGTGATTACACCTGTTCTTTTTGTACCATTCCAATGGCAAGGGGTAAAAGCCGTAGCGACAATATTGCCAATGTGGTTGCCAATGTAAAAGAACTGGCCACTACGGGCATTAAAGAAATTGTTTTAACAGGAGTTAACCTGGGTGATTTTGGCAAAGGCAATACCGGTGCTAAAAAAACAGAAGAGAATTTTTTAGACCTACTGAAAGAACTGGATTCTATTGACGGTATAGAGCGCTACCGCATTTCATCCATCGAACCCAACCTGCTCACTAACGAGATCATTGAATTTGTGAGCAACAGCAAAAAGATCATGCCGCATTTTCATATTCCCTTACAAAGCGGCAGCAATAAAATTTTGAGCAGCATGCGCAGAAGGTATAAAAGAGAATTGTATACCGAAAGAGTGCGCCTGATAAAAACACTGATGCCCCAATGTTGTATTGGGGTAGACGTAATCGTTGGCTTTCCCGGTGAAACAAATGATGACTTTAAAGAAACATTTGATTTTTTACATACCCTTGATATCAGTTACCTGCATGTGTTCACTTATTCGGAAAGAGATAACACCCATGCATTAACAATAGCACCCGTAGTACCCATTCCCGTTCGCAATGAAAGAAATAAACAATTGCGTAATTTGAGTTATCAGAAGATGCAGTATTTTACACAGCAGCATATTGGGCAGTCGAGAAAAGTGTTGTTTGAAAAAGCACCCAAAGGCAACTTGATGGAAGGATATACCGATAACTACATTAAAATAACCGCCCCATACCAGCAGGATTGGGCCAATAATATTACCACATGGACTATTTAAACCAGAAGGAATTAAATAAATACCAGGTGACCATTCGTTTTGAAATGGATGACAACTTTATGAGTTTTGTACCACCGCACCGGGTATATATCAATTCGCTTATAGAAAAAAACACGATCGACTATTACTCCGTTAGCATGGAAACACAGCGCAGCTGGATGATCATTAATGCATCCAGCAAAAAAGAAGTGGAAAAAATCCTCACCAAATCTCCTTTATATAAATACTGGACCATTGAAATAGACGAATTGTTTGTGTATGACGGGCAGACCTACCGTTTGCCGGCTTTGCAGCTGAACTAGGGGTGTGAGTGGTGAATAGTGAATAGTGAATAGTGAATGGTGAATAGTGAATGGTGAATGGTGAATGGGCGTATGATAATTTCGGCAGTACTTGCATTTTATACACTTAAAATGGACTCCTGAAATATTAAATTTCAGATTATTCAAACTAATTGCTCAAAAAATTTTGTAAAAACTTATTAAACCTTATCTTTGCCCTCCGAAAAACAAAAAGGGAGTTTAGCTCAGTTGGTTTAGAGCATCCCGACTTAGAGTCGGGAGTGGTCGGCGGAAATAAAAAATTTTAATAGGGAGTTTAGCTCAGTTGGTTTAGAGCATC
>JBAXET010000139.1:0-7852 GCA_037140275.1 Ferruginibacter sp.
TACCCCGGCGCAAGCTTGAGTTTGATATTGAGTGACATGATTCCTGTAATTAAGAAAAGCTCAGTTATCAATTATGCCAAGCTAAGGGGATCTCTGGCTAACACAGCAAGGTTGAATGACCCGTATTCAAACCAAAGGTTCTTTGTAAATAATTTCAGCAGTACTACATTGCCTGTAACATATACCTATGGCTTTACAAATAACAACCCTTATTTAAAACCCGAAAAACAACAGACCTATGAAATAGGAACTGAATTAAGGTTCTTTAATAATGCATTCTCTATTGAAGCTGCTTATTACAATACACTTTGTACTAACCAGATTGCTCAGGGATACAGGGCCAGTTATGCAACAGGATCTGTATTAAATACTCAGAATGCTGCGTCTTTACGCAACCAGGGTTTTGAAATGACTGTTATAGCCACCCCAATCAATAAAAAAGATTTGAACTGGACAGTAAACTTCAACTTCAACCATATGTGGAGTAAAGTACTAACCTTGCCAGCATCTATTGGTATTTATAATGACTATTATAATTCTGATACTTACATTTCTAATGTAAGAGGTGGTTTAATAAGGAATCAGTCAACCGGTACAATTACTGGTTCTAACTACCAAAGAAACATTGCCGGTCAGATCCTGATCAATCCTTCTACAGGAATTCCATTAATCAACTCAGGAACAAACGTTTTAATTGCTGACAGAACACCTGATTTCACTTTAGGTACATTAAATACCATCAGGTATAAAAACTGGAGCCTTAGCTTCTTATGGGATCTTAAAGTAGGTGGTGATATTTACAATGGTACAGATCAGTTGCTTACCGGTTTGGGTAAAAGCATTAGAACGGCAAACAGAAGCACACCTCTTTTAATTCAGGGTGTATTAAATGATGGTTTACAAAACTCTGTTACACCAACAGCCAATACTGTTGCCATTGTACCTCAGTATCTGAGCAGTTACTTCACTTCTTTACCTGATGAAGAATTCATTCAGAAAGATGTAAACTGGTTAAGATTAAGAGACTTTACTGTAAGTTATATGTTCAGTAAAAACAAGCTGAATAAACTGAAAGGGCTAAAAGGATTAAGTGTTTTTGCAACAGGAAGCGATCTTATACTTATTACCAATTATTACGGAGCTGATCCTGCTGTTAATTCCAACAACCCAGGCACTGGTGGTATTGGTGGTTACGGAATGGATTTGGGAAGTGCACCAACTCCATTAGGTTTAAGTTTTGGATTAAAAGCTACTTTTTAATAATACTTAATAACGATCAAATAAAAATATTTATATGCAACAGAACTTTTTTAAATCATACTTATTTATGGGGGCGCTTAGCTTGATTGGCCTGGCCTCATGTAATAAAAAAATAGATGATGCGTACTTAAACCCTAATGCGCCTGTAGTTGTTCCAGTAGAAACAATTTTACCAGGTGTAATTGGAGGTTTTACCGCATTCAACTCAGCAGCAGGAACCAACTATGGTGTTCAGGCTGATGATGTATTACTAGGCAGATATATTCAATATTGGGGATCTACCAGTGCCGGAGAAAATTATGGTAGTATGGGTGGCACTTTAGGAAGTGATAATACAGGTGCTGTATGGGCTGCTACCTATTACGGTCATGGCGAAAATGTGAACCGTATTATTGAATGGGGTGCCGAACAACAGAAATGGGATTTTGTAGGTGCAGGCTATGCTATCAGAGCATGGGATTGGCTGGAATTAACCAACCAATACGGAGATGCCATTTTAAAACAGGCATTTAATACCAGTTTAACTCAGTTTTTATACGATACCCAACCTGAATTTTATGACAGCTGCAGAACCATTTGTTTTAAGGCTTTGGCTGCATTGAACAGAACTGATGGTAATGTAAACCCATCAAATTTTGCACAGAGTGATTTTTACTTAAATAAAGGGGATGTAAACAAATGGAAGAAATTTGTTTACGGAATTCTGGCCCGTTCTTATATTGACCTGAGCAGTAAATCAAATTTTATCAGCAGCGGTTATGCAGATTCTGCAATTAAGTATGCTACATTATCCTGCTCTTCTAACAGCGATAATATTCTTGCTACTTTTTCTGGTGTAAACTCCAGCAACGGGTTCAATAGTTATTTTGGTCCTACCCGTTCCAATATAGGAACGATGAGGCAGGGAGGCTATATTGCCAACCTGATGTCGGGCACCAACGCCAGCGCATTCACCGGAGTTAACGATCCAAGATGCTGGTATATGCTTAGCGAAAATGCTAACGGTACTTTTAAAGGCGTATCTCCTTGGTTAGGTATGTCTGAATATTTAAGCGGCTCAACTCCAACAGCAAATTATCCAAGAAATCTATGGAGAAGTGGTATACAAACATCAACCGTAGGAACAAACGACAGTACCAGGTATGTTTATGGTAACACCGGCCCATGGCCAATGATGACGGCTTCGGAAATGCAGTTTGTAATTGCAGAAGCGGCTATGCGTAAAGGAGATAAACCCACTGCATATACTGCTTACCAAAATGCACTCAGTTTAGATTTTGATATGCTGACTACAACTTTTGCATTTAATATTCCAGCTTCAAGAGTAATTACTCCCGCAATGAAGACTGCTTACATTACCAATCCGGCAATTGTACCAGCTTCATCAGCAGGAATGACACTTACTCATGTAATGCTGCAAAAATATATTGCTTTGTTTGGCTGGGGTACACACCAAACCTGGGCTGATATGAGAAAGTATCATTACAGCAAAGACCTTGACCCTGCTACAGGCAAGTCGGTATATGCTGATTTTATAACTCCACCCACCTCACCTATTAACTATTTAATTTCTACCAATAATGGTAAATTGGTGTACAGGTGCAGACCAAGGTTTAACTCTGAGTACTTATATAATATTCCTGAATTAACCAGGATTGGAGCATTAAATTCAGACTATAACACAGTGGAATGCTGGTTTTCTCAACCCTAAATCATTAACTTGAAAATTATACAATAATGAAACTATTTAAAATAATCATATCAGGCCTTGCGGTAGTGTCCTTAGCCTCTGTATACACTTCATGCAAAAGAGAATTGCCGGGAGTGGCTCAAATTACAACCGACCTTAGTAATGCAGCAAGTGTACAGGTATTTAGTGCTACTGTAAAGGCCCAGCGTAACTATGTTTACGTAGATGGAGCTCCTGTAAGCGGAACTGCATTAGCCTATGGCGGTGTATTCCCCGGAACTGCATATTCATTTTGGGTAACTCCTGGTTCAAGGTCTGTTACTGTAAAAGATACTGCAGTAGTAACCACCCAAATACCATTAACTTTTTCTCAGGCTTTTGATGCAGGTAAAAGTTATACTGTTTTCACCTATGATACAATTACCAGCGTAAAACAACTTACGGTGTTAAATACTATTGTAGTTCCAAAAGATACAAGCTCAAGACTTCGCTTTGCAAACTTTTTATATAACAGTACCCCTGTAACAAGCGTTGATGTGTATTCATACAGATCAATTCCTGGCACCCCAATATATAAAAGTACCACTGCTTATAACAATGCTGCAGTGTTTGCACCTGTATTCACCAGCAGCACACCGGTATTCACTGGTATTGCTACAAATCAGGTTACTGCATTTATTCCTTACCCATCAGGGTTAACAGATACTTTATATGTGTTTGCTGCCGGTACAACGGCTCCCTTACTTTCCAAAGGGGCAGTTCAAAGTTTAACCCCAACCAGAAGTTATACATCAGTGTATAACGGAAGCTATAATGGAACTTTAGCCGCCCGTTTGGTTACTACGTTTGCAACATATTAATAGGAGTTGTTCTTAAAATAATAAAGGCTGTATCAATGATACAGCCTTTATTATTTATACAATGATTTATAAAATCAGAAGTCAATGAATTGCTACCCAAAAAACACATAACACATAATGATGGAAGTGATGATTCCCACCAAATCTGCTAGTAACATGGCACCAATACTGTACCGGGTATTTTTAATATTTACAGCACCAAAATAAACTGCCACTACATAAAAAGTGGTGTCTGATGCGCCCTGAAAAATCCCTGATAATTTACTTGCAAAAGAATCAGGACCATAAGTCGTCATCGTACTCACCATCATCCCCCTGGCTGCTCCCCCGCTTAATGGACGTATCAATGCCGTAGGCAATCCGTCAACAAAACGGGTTTCATTACCAAACAGTGCAAAAAAATGTTTCATGCCATTTATCACCGCATCAAATGTGCCACTGGTGCGAAGCATACTAACTGCTACCAGTATACCCAAAATATAGGGGATAATTCTGATGGCGGTATCAAAGCCATTTTTAGCACCATCTACAAAGGCAGAAAAAACATCTACTTTTTTATAAATACCCCCAGCAATAATCAGCAGAAATACCAATAATATTAACCCGCTGCTTAACTGCCCCGAAAATAACTGTATGCCTGCTGCATCAAGTCGGGTAACATAATACACCAGCAGTGCTATTAATACAGAAATGCCCAATACCCAGCCCAGAATAACCGGTTGTAATAAATTTATTTTCTGCTTAAAGGAAACAATCATCATGGCAGTCATGGTGCCCACAAATGTCACTATCATACATGGGATGAATACATCAGTTGGATCTGAAGCATGTTGCGCCGCTCTTACTGCAATTACACTAACAGGAATTAAATTGAGCCCTGCAGCATGTAAACAAAGAAACATAATTTGCGAATTGGAAGCCACCTCTTTATTGGGATTAAGTTCCTGCAAACTTTCCATGGCTTTTAATCCAAATGGGGTTGCCGCATTATCTAAACCCAAAAGATTGGCAGAAAAATTCATGATCATATGCCCCATTGAAGGATGCCCTTTTGGAATTTCGGGAAACAGTTTTGAGAAAAAAGGTCCCACAATACGCGACAATAAACGAATACCCCCTGCTTTTTCTGCGATATTCATAAACCCTATGAACAGCGCCAGAATACCGATGAGTTTGATACAAATATCTACTGCGGTCCAGCAGGTTTCAATAATACCATCCACCTTAAGGATATTAGCAGGATCAGCCGCCTTTCCGCTTACCATCAGGGTGAAAATTTGTGTTTCACCAAAGAAAAAACATTTTATTCCAGCAACTGTTATTGCTATTAAAATAAAAGCGCTCCATATTCTGCTTAAAGCCATAGATTTATTTTAGATATGTGATTTTTATGTCGGATGTTTGATGTCTGATGTCAGGGCATTTGCCCTTCAAATGAATATGAAAATAGTATTTTATTATCAATTAAAAATCTAAAGCTAAACCTTACCTTTGCAGCCGCAAATCAGACATCATACATTTAAAATCATACATCAGAAATGGCATTACAAGCAGGCATCGTGGGATTACCCAATGTTGGAAAATCTACCTTATTTAACGCAGTAAGTAATAGTGCGAAGGCTCAGGCCAGCAACTACCGCTTTTGTACCATTGAACCCAATACCGGTTTGGTAAATGTACCCGATCCAAGGCTTGACAAACTGGCCGAACTGGTACATCCCGACCGTACAGTTCCCACTCAAATTGAAATAGTTGATATCGCCGGGCTGGTACGCGGTGCCAGTAAAGGCGAAGGTTTGGGCAATAAATTTTTGGCTAATATCCGCGAAGTAGATGCCATCATTCATGTGATCCGTTGTTTTGAAGATGAAAATATTTTAAGAGATGAAGGTCCTATCAATCCTGTAAGTGACAAAGAGATTATTGAAACCGAATTACAACTGAAAGATCTGGAAAGCGTGGAAAAGAAAATGCAGCGCACAGAGAAACTGGCCAAAACAGATACCAAAATGAAGGCCGAACTGGAAATCTTAATTCGTTGTAAAGAACACCTGGATAAAGGAAAAAATATTTTATCGCTGGGGCTGAGTAAAGAAGATAAAATTGCTGTAGCCGATCTGTTTTTATTAACCGACAAGCCTATTTTATATGTGGCTAATGTGGATGAAGCCAGTATGCATTCCGGTAACAAATTTTCTGCTGCATTAATTGAAGCTGTAAAAAATGAAGGCAACCAGGTGATTATAATGACCAATGCCATTGAAGCACAGATAGCAGAGCTTGAAAGCGCAGACGATAAGGCTATGTTTATGGAAGAATATAAAATGACCGAACCTGCATTAGACCGTCTGATACATTCTACTTATAAATTACTGAACCTGTCTACTTATTTTACCGCCGGTGTGCAGGAAGTAAGAGCATGGACGATTCACCATGGATGGAAAGCACCACAGGCAGCCAGTGTAATTCATACCGATTTTGAAAAAGGTTTTATTAAAGCAGAAGTAATAGCTTACGAAGATTTTCTTCAGTATAAAAGTGAAGCAGCCTGCAGAGAAAATGGTAAGCTACGAATTGAAGGAAAAGAATACATAGTGAAAGACGGGGATGTAATGCATTTCAGGTTTAATGTATAGTGGGAAGAGTGTAAGGTAAAAAGTATATCATGTTTATAAAGTAAAAGGGCTTCAGATAACTGAAGCCCTTTTACTTTATAATTTTATTTCATTTTCATCTGTGCAAAATAAGGATGTTCAGGATTTACAATTAACTCCTGTCGTAAGGGATGAATTAGTATGTCCATATCTTCCATTGGTATGGCACCAAGCAAAGGTTCATTATCCCCGGGTAATACCATGGCATCAATAGTACATCTTCTATTTTTAAACTTAACTTCTATAGGTCCTACAACAGCATACTCCTCTACACTACAGTTAGCCATTTGCGCCTTTCGTTTTTCTTTTAATGGCAATTGCAATTGTTCCTGAATAGTTTCATTAATGGCCATCATATATGCCCCGCTGTCGGCAAGCATTTTTACCGTCATTTGTTTTATTTCATCTTCGCCAATAATATTTCTTTTGGCAAGAATCAAATCTTCTCCATTAATTAAAGTTATTTCTGCATACACCAACCCCATGGAATTATTTTTAATAAAGATACAATTTTTTAATTGTTGCCTAAAAATAGAACGGACGTCATTTTGTGACGTCCGTTCTATTTACTATATAAATAAAATTATTGTGGTAATAATACACTGTTGATGATATGATACACACCATTTACAGCATGTTTATCCAGTGTAACTGCTGATGCAGCTGTACCGCTGAAAGGCGTACCACCGGAAGGAAATGTACCATAACCGGTAAACTGTAAACCAGTTACTGCAGGTCCGGTATATGTGGCCTTAGCCATTACCCCTGGATGAATGGCCAAACCGCCATTTACCAGTGTTTTAATAAATGTAGGCGTTGCCGGTACATTATTAGAGAACACCCTGATATTAGGTTGATATGGAGTGCTTGTGCTTGAGGTTAAAGAAGCCAGTAAATGATACGCTACAATACCTTTAACCAAGGCAGTACTTACATTATTAGTACCCAGGAAAGCTGGTCCGGCTGCCACTGCACCATTTGCAGTAGCAATGGCTACAGGTACAGATCCTCCAGCAGCAAGTACATTACTGTAAACCAATCCAAAAACCAATGTTTGAAATGCTGCATCATTTGGAGCAAGCACTGTCATATTGGTAACTCCATAGTTCAGTAAAGAATCAAACTTAGATAAACCAATAGATCCACTGTCTGCCCTTGCAACTGCTGCTCTGAAATACGACAAAGTAGCTTCTCCGGCAAGCATGGTTTTTAAAGTAGCTGTTGGAGGTGCAGCCACACTATATGCAGTATGAATTACGCCATTATTAGCAGCCATATCAGTTGCTATCAAGGGTAAATTATTCACGTAAGAGTATGGTGTTCCCCTTACAGGAAATATAGGCATTCTTACAAATGGCTGAGTAGGATCCAGAATAATCTGACTGGTA
>JBAXET010000140.1:0-7708 GCA_037140275.1 Ferruginibacter sp.
ATCAAGGCAAGGTACCCTGATGCAATATTATTGTTTAGGGTGGGTGATTTTTATGAAACATTTGGTCAGGATGCGGTCACTGCATCCACTGTATTGGGTATTACTTTAACCAAAAGAAATAATGGTGATGCCAACTCATCTCAACTGGCAGGTTTTCCGCATCATGCTTTAGATACGTATTTGCATAAACTTGTAAAAGCCGGTTACAGGGTAGCCATCTGCGATCAGTTGGAAGATCCCAAACTAGCCAAAGGAATTGTAAAACGTGGTGTTACAGAACTGGTAACACCCGGAGTGGCCACCAACGATAAATTATTAGAACATAACAGCAATAATTTTTTAGCCGCCTTACATTTTGATGAAGAAAAAATTGGCATTGCGTTTTTAGACATCAGTACCGGAGAATTTTTTATTGCCGAAGGCGATGCCGCATATGCCGATAAATTATTGCAGAGTTTAAAACCAGCTGAAGTCATTTTTCAGCGCAACAGGCAAAAGCAATTCAAAGAATTATTTGGGGTAAAATTTTTCACCTACACTTTAGATGAATGGGTATTTGCAGAAGCCTATGCCGGCGAAAGTTTATTAAAACATTTTGGCACACACAGCTTAAAAGGTTTTGGTATTGAAGCAATGCATAATGGTATTATTGCTGCAGGTGCTATTTTACATTATTTAAAAGATACGGAGCATCCCAATCTGGGGCATATTACTTCGGTGCAGCGGATAGACAGAGATGAACATTTATGGATGGATCGTTTTACTATCCGCAATTTAGAATTGCTGGGTGGCGAAGGTACTAATACCTTATTGCAGGTAATGGATAATACCGTATCGGCAATGGGTGCCCGCTTATTAAAACGCTGGCTAATTATGCCATTGAATGATATTGCCCGGATAAATGAGCGCCTGAATACGGTAGAATATTTTATTAAAGAAACGGATACCCGCACAAAAATTGCCCAGCATATTAAGCAGGCCGGAGATGTGGAGAGGCTGGTGAGTAAAGTGCCGCTTAAAAAAGTAAACCCCAGAGAAGTATTACAAATAGCCAAGGGATTACAACAAACAGAAGCCATTAAAACAATCTGCGAAAATACTTCTAATGAATATTTAAAAAGACTGGGAGATTCACTTAATCCCTGTAAATATATTTTAGATAAGATTATAAAAGAGTTAAACGAAGCACCTCCTGCAATGGCAGCAAAAGGAGGGGTGATTGCAGCAGGTATTAATGAAGAGCTGGACAGTCTGAGAAAAATCGCCAGCGGTGGAAAAGATTATTTAATTGAACTGCAGCAAAAAGAAGCCCTTGCCACTGGAATATCTTCTTTAAAGATCAGTTTCAACAATGTGTTTGGATATTATTTAGAAGTAACGCATGCGCACAAATCAAAAGTGCCGGAAAACTGGATTCGCAAACAAACACTGGTAAATGCTGAACGTTATATCACTCCCGAATTAAAAGAATACGAAGAAAAAATTGTTGGTGCTGAGGATAAAATTTTGCAGATAGAATTGCAGCTGTTTGAAAAATTGCTGAACGAATTGCTGGATTATATTGCACCCATGCAGGTAAATGGGCATGTTATGGCGGTACTGGATTGTATGGCCTGCTTTGCAGGGAATGCCATTCATTTTAATTACAAAAAGCCGTTGATGCATATGGATACGGTGCTGGATATTAAAGACAGCCGTCATCCTGTAATAGAAAGAAATTTGCCTGCCGGCGAACCTTATATCGCCAATGATATTTTACTGGATCCCTCATCTCAGCAGATCATAATTTTAACCGGACCAAACATGAGTGGTAAGAGTGCCATACTGCGACAAACAGCACTCATTACTTTGATGGCACATATGGGAAGTTTTGTTCCCGCTTCGGATGCAAAAATTCCGCTGACAGATAAAATATTTACCCGGGTGGGAGCCAGTGATAATTTAAGCGGTGGCGAAAGTACCTTTATGGTGGAGATGAATGAAACCGCAAGTATCATCAATAATATCACCAGCCGCAGCTTGATTTTACTGGATGAAATTGGAAGGGGCACCTCTACTTATGATGGTATTTCTATTGCATGGAGTATTGTTGAATTTTTATTCAATAGTCCGCATGCACCCAAAACATTATTTGCCACGCATTATCATGAGCTGAATGAATTGGAAAATAAATTACCCCGGGTGAAAAATTATCATGTTACCAATAAAGAATCTGGTAATAAAATCATCTTTCTGCGTAAGCTGGCTGCAGGCGGTAGTACCCACAGTTTTGGTATTCATGTGGCCCGTATGGCAGGTATGCCGCCATCGCTCATTAACAGGGCCAACGAAATTTTAGTACAGCTGGAAGAAAGCCGTGAAAGCAAAACTACAGATGATACCATTAAAAACCTTAATGCACCTAAAATGCAGCTCAGTATCTTTGATGCGCATTCTGCCACATTTGATGAAATCCGCAGTTTGCTTGAAGCCGTGGATATCAACCGGCTAACGCCTGTGGAAGCATTGCTGAAATTGCAGGAAATTAAGGGTAAAGTGAAGTAGGGATATAAAGTAAATAAAGTAGGAAAGGATATATAGTAAATGGGGAAATTTTTTTTCAGAAAAACTGGTGTATAATTTGCAGTAATGCCTGAAGCTTATTCACTGCTGCAGCGAAATGGTTGAATTAAGCATCTTTGTAATACTTTTGTGATGCATATGTTTAAAAAACTACTACTTGTACTCTTTATAATAATTGTTGTAGCTGATACCGCAGATGCACAACCCTGCAGTCTGCCAGGGATGACACCCGATAAAGCCATTCCTGTATGTGGTACTTCGGTCTTTCATCAGGATTCAGTAACGCAATGTACCGGCCTTAATCTGGCGCCAAATGGCTGTGCCGATCCTGTAACTTCAGATAAATCTTTCTGGTATAAATTCACCTGTTTTCAGTCGGGCACTTTAGGTTTTTTAATTACCGGTATTTCCAATACAGATGATTATGATTGGGAATTACTGGATGTTACGGGAGTTAGTCCAACAGACGTATTTACTAATCCTGCACTAAGAGTATCGCTAAACTTATATGGCACCACCGGATCCGGTGCCGGTGCACCTTTCCCTAATTCTCCAACAGGTTGCAAGGCTTCAGGCACTGGTAATGTGCATTGCTCCGGCGATGCGGCAGGTAATTCACCATTTAACGGAATGCCGAATATCATTGTTGGTCATGATTATTTATTGATGGTTACCAACTGGACATCAGGCAGCACATTAGGCTATGACCTTTCCTTTACCGGAGGTACTGCAAGTATTACCGATCCAACAGAACCGCACCTGCAAAGTTCAAGAGCCATTTGCGATGGTGTTCAGGCTGTAATAAAAACCAATAAGCGGATGAAATGTGTATCATTATCAACTGATGGTTCAGAATTTACTATTTCGCCCCCTGTGGCCAATATTATTGCGGCATCGGGCTACGGATGTTCCAGTGGATTTGATATGGATTCAGTAATTCTTACTTTAAGTACGCCACTGCCTCCGGGTATTTATACCATCTCTATAAAAAACGGTTCAGATGGCAATACTTTAAAGGATAACTGCAACAGGATGATCCCTCAGTTTGAAAGTATACCCATGGTGGTGTATCCTCAATTTCCTACACCAATGGACAGCATTACCCGTGTGGGTTGTGCGCCGGATGAACTGATACTCGATTTTAGTAAACAGATTCGCTATATACGGTGCAGCAGTATAGATCCAAATGGAGGAGATTTTAAAGTAAACATGATTTCGGGTACCGCGCCCGTAAATATTATTGGCGCCAGCGGAGTATGTTCTGCTGACGGACTAACTGCTGTGATTAAATTAAAACTATCTGCTCCCATTCAAACAAAAGGCGTGTACCAGGTAGTTTTGCAAAGGGGCCCTGATAATAACACCATCATTAATGAGTGCGGACAGGAAACTTTATTACCTGCCTCGCTTACATTTACCACAAAGGATACAGTAAATGCTGATTTTAATTACCGTTTGGCATTGGGTTGTATAACAGATACCATCAATTATTTTCATGATGGCAGAAACGAAGTGAATTTTTGGAAATGGAATTTTGATAATATTCGTAATTCCGGATTGCAAAATCCATCCATGTTGTATGCATCATTCGGACAAAAAACATCGCAGCTGATTGTATCCAACGGAGTTTGCAGAGATACTTCTGCTGTTACCACCGTATTACTGGATAACTATCTTGACGCAAGATTTGAGGCCACAAGTGTGGTTTGTCCGGGTGACTTTGCTGATTATAAAGATACCAGTGTAGGAAAAATAGTACAATGGAAATGGATATTTGGAAACGGAAATACCAGTTTGCTGAGGCAGCCGGCTCCGCAAACCTATCCTTTTACCAATGTACTGCGTGATGTGCCCATACAATTAATTGTTACCAACGATATTGGCTGCAGTGATACGGCTGTGCAAAAAATAAGAGTGGTAGGTAATTGCTATATTGCTGTACCCAATGCATTCTCTCCAAATAATGACGGACTCAATGATTACCTGTATCCTTTAAACGCCTATAAAGCAAAAGACCTGATTTTTAAAGTGTATAACCGTTTCGGTGAATTATTATTTTCTACTGCCGACTGGACCAATAAATGGGACGGCACATATAAAGGGCAGGGAGTAGATTCCGGCACTTATGTATGGATTTTGCAATACACACATACCGATACCGGAAAAAGAGTTGAACAGAAAGGAACAACGGTTTTAATAAGATAATTTATAAGGCCACACTAAATCCTGTCTGGTAATTGAAATAGTATTTTTTTATGGGCACAACCGGCGCAGCATCATACAAACTTTCGAAATTTAAATTCAATCCCACTTTTTTTGATAAGGGGATATTCCATTGTAAAAAATTTGCCAGTCTGGGATGACTAATCCCTTTGTCTAAAGGGGCCTGTATAAAATTAGTCAAAGTAATTTCTGTTGTGGAGAATAACTGTGCACTCAGTTTGAAGTACTGATTTAATTTTATCTGATCTGTTTTTATAAAATCGGGGTGTACTGATGGTAATTTATCTGCGGCCACCCCATCAAAATTCCATTTCTCCCATTCATACATCAGACCAAGGCCAATATAGAAATCAAATTTTTTATTCTCCTTAAGCATTAGCCGCATATTGCAACCCAAAAGGTAGCGGTTTAGCATTCCTCTCAGATCATCCCACTGGTATTGAGTAAAATATTCAGGACTTATTTTTCTGCTGTCGTTATCTCTGAAACGGATATGCAGGTAGCCGGCATTTTGCAGATTGCTGCCATTGGTATTGGTAAAGCTGTTACTGAATTTGGCAGATAATAAATGATGTCCCGCTGTAAATCGGGTTACATCAATACGGGTGTCCCAGTCAAATACTTCTTTCTCTGAATTATAATCAGTAGCCGCCTGCAATGAAGTATGCCATTTTTTTGAGCTGTCGTTAGGAGCACTGGCCCTGTCCATATTCAGTACCTGAGCTTTTACAGCAAAACTGAAAAGAAAAAGTACTCCGCATATGATAATCCGGATGGACGGGCGATGGTTCATTGTATAAAAATAAATAGGAATACTACACAGTAAATCTGTTTAGCCACCCATTAACTTCTTTTTTTCTTCCCGCTCAAGCCTCAGCATGGCGCCAAAATCCATTTTATTTACCATGGTTCTGATGACCAGCGCAATACGTTTTGCTTTGGTGGCATCTGTTTTGGCACTGTCGATCCATTTGGTAAAATAATTGCGGTGCCCTTGTGGCAATGTATTGAAATGCTTCAGTGCTTCGGGCTCATCGGCCATACACTCTATTAGTTCTGAAGGTGGGAGAATGGGAGCTGCATCGGTTTCTATCTGCACTTTTAATGTATCGCCTTTTTGTTTCCGTATGGCTTTTCTTACAGCAGCATTCAAAGCCATAATAAAATCTCCTTCTCCCATTGGTATCAACGCAATTTTTTCAATAGCATAATCATCCAGTTTGCCTTTTACCCTAAATGATTTTTTATTATTGGGTAGTAATTGTTTCGCAATTTTTGCGGGAATAGTAATATAGGTCCAGCCGGTCTTTTCGCCCTGCTGCCCAAATTTTAATATAGTGGTAGAAAATTTTACCATAGAAGATGAAAGGCTAAAATACAATACTGCCGGGTAAAATATCTGCACCTTCAAATGCTTTATCAAATTGTTGTTTAATTATTGCAGCTGCTGTAAGTTTTTTCTGCTGCTGCAATGCCTGATGCAATCCGTATAATGCCCAATGATTATCCGGGTTTTCTGCCAGGTCTTCTTTAAATATTTTTTCCGCTTCCGCCGCATTGCCCAATTTTAATAATGCATTGCCCAGGTATTCTCTGGATGGCAAAAGCCAGTCGCGGGGTTCGTTATAAATTAATTGGTCTTCCAGTTGTACTGCTTCATTTAAAAAAGCAACTGCTTTTTTAAAGTCATTTTCGGCTTCAGCCATTACAGCTGCTAATATTTTTTCGGCCACTTTAGCGGCACTTGCCGGCGAGTTGAACGGTTCGGTTACCACCAGCATATCAGGTGCATTAATCCCTGCCTGCAGTAGTTTTAATTCAGCAGCGGCTGCAGCAATATTATGCTTTCCTGCAAATGCCATTCCTCTTGCCCAGTGGGAGAGTACTGTGGCATAAACATGTTGTGGGTTTACAGGTTCTGCATTTAAAACAGCATCCCATTTACCAAAACGAACATTATTAAAAACGGGTGTCATATACAGGTATTGAATATTGGTACCCATTGGTGCAGGCAATGATAAAAAGCCGGTATCGAAACTATTGCGGCAAGCCATTGCGCTTTTGTTACTGTACGCATAATTGGCCTTCATCATGGCACAGGCAGTTTGCATATGCAGATTATGGATCAGATAAAGCGGAACATTATTTATAACATCTGGAAATAAACTCAGGTATTTATTATATCCCGTAACCGACATTTCGTTTACAGTGATACCCTTTGTATATTTTCCATTTCTGATGTAGATATGCGAAGGCATATGTATCATATGCGATACACCTGGCATCAGCTTTCCCAAACGGTCGGCGCTGGGCATCGCTCTTTTAGAATTTGGAGAAGCTTCCACTGCATGGATATAATAGTGATTGGCTCCCGGATGTTGGGGATGGAGTTGTATCACATTTTCCAAAACCTGTAACAAATTCGGAGTCCACGGCTCCGGGTCACCGTTATGTTTCCAGTAATCCCATGGATGCTGTAACATCAGGGCATCTGCATATAAAGTGCCTATATCTGCATCAGTTTTAAAACTGGCAAACGATTTTTTCATGGCGTCTGCATATAACTGATTAAGTGAAGCACGGCTGATGGTACTGTCTGCCGAGTATCTTATTGCCATTGCATCAATCAGCATTTGTTCTTTTGGAGTGCAGCTGTTTTTTAATGCGGCTGCCTTTTGAGCCGCAGCATATGCCTCGGGCGTTGCTGCATATGCATAGTCATTTATATTAGGGCCATATGCCAGTGCCTGTGCCCAATACAGCATAGCGCTGGTAGTATCGAATATCGCCGCTTTTTTAAAAGATGCCATTGATTCAATAATGTGAAATGCATAGTACATATTGATGCCCTGATTAAAATAAAAACGGGCACTGTCGCTTTTGGTACTGATATTCCAGCGGTAATCGCCCCAGCCGGGCAATA
>JBAXET010000141.1:0-7669 GCA_037140275.1 Ferruginibacter sp.
CATATGCTTTTAAGGCTTTTAATGCATTCACGAGATTTTGTTGATTGCCGGGTTCCCAATAAACCGGAGGATGGTCATCAGGCAGGTAGGCATAATCAAATTTTTCAGTACTAGCTTCGTTGGTAGTTGTTTTCGAATCTGTTTTAGGTTGACAGCCAAATACAAAAATGAGCACACTTAATACAACAAGGATCTTTTTCATGTTACAGGTTTTAATTGTTTAAATTATTAAAGATGCTTTAATCAATAGTCTGTCTGTAACAGTTATCAGTGGAGTAGTAGGAAAAGACAAAGTACAGTATCTTTTTTTAGTTTGCAAGCTTTTGACCAAATGTTATTGCATCTCTTCATGGACCTTTGTGAACTGGCAACAGTGTTCTGCCGGAGGCAGCTCACTGTGCCTGAAAATTCCACCGGTCTGAGACTACTGCATACAGCACCCTAAAACAAAAGCACTAACCTAATTAAATGTACTTTGTATCGAAACTGAATGCAGCAGCACACGGCGTTCCCAGCTTTAGCGTGGCAGGCCCTAAGGAAAGCATATCTAACATACTGATATATTCAACTCACCATTCGTCACGATGGAACGAAATTAAATGCAATCCAATTTTTATTTTTACTGTATTGCCATAAAAAATAGAATACTAAATATCTTTACCCCTCAATTCATCCCCCAATTTATGTTCAACCGTATTATTTTAAAAATAGCAATGACGATTGCTGTATTTGCCATTGTATGTTCAGTACAGGCACAAAAAGTAAAAGCACCAAAAATCAGTAATAAAGAATGGGCGCAGCCCTATCAGCCATTCCGCATTGCAGGAAATCTGTATTATGTGGGTACTTATGATCTGGCTTGTTATTTCATCACCACTCCACAGGGAAATATATTAATCAATACCGGGTTAAAATCTTCTGCAAAGCAGATCAAACAAAATATCAAAACATTAGGGTTTAAATATAAAGACATAAAAATATTACTCACCACACAGGCGCATTACGATCATCTGGGTGCAATGGCTGCAATAAAAAAACAAACCGGCGCACAAATGATGGTGGACGAAAAAGATGCGGCAGTAATGCAGGATGGTGGCAGTTCTGATTATGCCCTCGGCGGGCATGGCAGTACCTTTTCTCCCATAACACCCGACCGTTTACTGATAAATGGTGATACCATTACTTTAGGAAATATGCAATTGCAGATGCTGCATCATCCCGGACATACCAAAGGATCCTGCAGTTTTTTGTTTACGGTTACTGATGAAAAGCAATCCTACAGGGTACTGATTGCAAACATGCCTTCAATTGTAACTGAAAGTGCCTTTACTGCAATTCCTTCTTACCCCGAAATAGCAGCAGATTATGCTTATACATTAGCTGCATTGAAGTCACTCAAATTTGATCTCTGGTTAAGTTCTCATGCCAGTCAGTTTGATTTACACATCAAGCATTATCCCGGTGATGCTTATAATCCTGCAGCATTTATAGACCAGAAGGGATATGAGGAGACTATCAGCGATTTACGGAAAGCGTATGAAACAAAAATGAAGCAACATTAATCCATCTTTATTTATATTCTGTTCACAGCCCAATATTGCTTACACTTATCTTTGTAAAAAATACTTCTATGGAATTAGGCGTAGGTATGTTTGGCGATTTACAGGTTGATAAAAACGGAACCACTCAACCTGCAGGTCAGCGACTGCAGGAAATTATTGAAGAAATAAAACTAATGGATGAGGTGGGTTTGGATTTTTATGGCATTGGGGAACATCATCGTCCGGATTATGCCGTATCTACTCCAGAAATTATACTGGCAGCAGCAGCCAGCGTAACCAAAAACATTAAATTGGGCAGTGCAGTTTCTGTACTCAGTTCTTCTGATCCGGTAAGGTTATACCAAAGCTTTGCCACGGTAGACCTGATCAGTAATGGCAGGGCAGAACTGATGGCAGGACGCGGCAGTTTTATAGAGTCATATCCTTTATATGGATACGACCTGAAAGATTATGATGCGTTGTTTGAAGAAAAATTAGACCTCTTATTACAAATCAATTCACAAAATCCCATTACCTGGAAAGGTAAATACAGGGCTGCATTAAACAATCAGCAAATATTACCGCGTGCGGTGAATGACCACCTGAATATCTGGATCGCAATAGGCGGTACACCGGAATCGGTTGTACGAGCAGGTAAAGCAGGGCTGCCTGTGATATTCGCCATCATTGGAGGAAACCCTGCACAGTTTAAACCGCTCTTTGATTATTACAAAGAAGTGTACCAGCATTTTGGTCATGATATGAGTAAATTTCAGGTAGGCGTACACATGCATGCTTTCTTTGGAGAAAACAGTCAGCAAACTGCTGATGAATATTATCCTTTATACTCCGCACAAATGAACAGGGTAGGTGGCAGTCGTGGTTGGCCACCCTATCAAAAACAGCAATACGATTTAGGCCGCACCAAAAATGGCCACCTGATAATTGGAGATGCCAATGAATCGATTGATAAAATTTTACAGCTGCACCAGATGTTCGGACTCACCCGTTTTTCTGCACATATGGATGTAGGCGGACCATCGCATGCTTCGCTAATGAAATCGATAGAGATTTTTGGAAACAAGATAGCTCCAAAGGTGAGGGAGGCGTTGAGGGGGTGATTGGTTAATTGGTTAATTTGGTAATTGGTTAATTGGGTTTAAGAGGTTAATTGGGTTGAAGAGGTTGAAGAAGTTGAAAAGGTTGAAGAAGTTTAAGAGGTTCTAAAGGTTTAAGAAGTTGAAAAGGTTGAAGAGGTTGGATCAGTATACTGCTGTTCTACTTATAACTTATAACTTATTACTTATAACTTAATACTTATGCAGCAAATCAACTGGGGTATTATCGGATGCGGAGATGTAACCGAAATAAAAAGCGGTCCTGCATTTAATAAAGTGCCTAACTCTGCATTAGTGGCGGTAATGCGCCGTGATGCGGCTAAGGCAGCAGATTATGCGCAGCGCCATAATGTTCCCCGCTGGTATTCCAATGCGGCAGATTTAATTAATGATAAAGAGGTTAATGCCATCTATATTGCTACGCCTCCCGATTCGCATGAAGCCTATGCTTTAGCAGCTATTGCAGCAGGTAAACCGGTGTATATTGAAAAACCTATGGCACTGGATTTCGAAAGTGCGCAACGCATAGCCCATGCTGCTGCTGCAAAAAATATAAAAGCTGCTGTAGCCCATTACCGCAGAGAACAACCCTTTTTTAAAAAAATTAAATCATTAATTGATCAGAAAGTAATTGGCGAGGTATTGCTGGTAAAACTTGATTTATACAAACCAGCCTTAACACCAGAAGAACTATCTAAAGAACATTTTGCCTGGCGGGTGGATCCTGCAAGGGCAGGGGGCGGACTATTTCACGATCTGGCACCGCACCAACTGGACCTGATGTATCATTGGTTTGGTGCTGCAAAAAAAGTGAATGGAATCGCCCTCAATCTCGGGAAATTACAAAGCAGACGATTTGGTTACAGGTTCGGTTTTATTTGAAAATAATATTGTGTTTACCGGTTCCTGGTGCTTTAATGCCGCTGCCAGTACCGACCATTGTGAGATAGTGGGCACTGCCGGATCAATCTATTTTGGTGTATTTAGTGGTAATACCATTACAGTAATTGCAAAGGGCATCAGAAATATTTATTCCTATGAAGCATTGCCCCATGTGCAGCAACCCATGATTGAACAAGTGGTGCAATATTTTTTGGGTAAAGCACCAAATCCCTGTTCTGCTTCGGAAGGCGCTGCAGTAATGCAGATGCTTGAGCATTTTGTAAATAACAAATAATCGCACAATTTTCAATCACATCGTAACTATCGATTTTACAATAAATGAAAACATATTTTGTTGACTCTTTCACCAATCAGCCATTTAAAGGAAATCCTGCAGCAGTATGCATTACTGAAATTGCATTGGATGAAATCACCATGCAAAATATCGCCATGGAAATTGGTTTTTCGGAAACTGCTTTTATAAGCTGTATTAGTGAAAACAATTACAGTATAAGATTCTTTACACCTAAAAAAGAAATACCGCTTTGCGGACATGCCACGCTTGCTGCATCTAAAATAATTTTTGATACTGCTGCATATGAAACTATTGTTTTTACCAACTGCGAAAATGTGGAATTGAATATTGAAAAGTCTGGCAGTAAAATTAAAATGCAGTTCCCTGTTTATGACACCTTGCCTATTGATGTACCTGATGCGCTACTGCATGCGCTGGGAATTAATACTGTAATTGAAACCAGATACAGCGAAAAGAATACAATCATACTGATAGAGATTAGCAGTGCGAATGAGCTTGCAGCATTATCTCCGGATTTTACAGCCTTAATACACTCTTATACAGGTATCAACGGAGTGCTGGTTACTGCTGCATCCAATATGCCTGATATTGATTTTTGTTACCGTTATTTCTGGCCATGGGCAGGTACTAATGAAGATCCAGTTACCGGTGGCGTACAAACTTTTTTAACAAAGTACTGGGCGGTTAAACTTGGCAAGTACACTTTAAATGCCTTTCAATCTTCACAAAGAACAGGCATCATGACCACTGTATTGGAAAATGACAAATTGTATATCTATGGTGAGGCAGTTACTGTTTTTGAAGGTGAACTAATAATATAAGCTGCCCATATGGTTGCTTTAGAATACATTTTTTAACTGATGAAGTTCATATCATCCATCAGTGTTTTATTTTTGTAGCTATGCTAATTTTGGCATATAAAACCGGTATCCTCAATTATGGTTCATGATACCGGAGCTAAAATTTTCTTATGCTTCAGATCACCAAGATATTTCATTTTGAAACTGCACATGCCATTCATGGATATGAAGGTCCATGCAAAAATATTCATGGCCATTCGTATGAACTACATGTCACCGTTTCATGCAACGATAATGATACCGACTATATTCCTGCTCCGGGTTTTATCTTAGACTTTAAAGAATTAAAAAAAGTGGTGAATATCGCTGTGGTAGAGAATTTTGATCATAAGCTGGTATTATCAAATGAATTCCTTGCAAAAAATCCCGACCTGCATAAACAACCTAACCTGGTAGTATGGCAGATGGAACCAACAGCTGAAAACCTGCTGCTCTATATCCGCAAAGCTTTAGAAAATAAATTCTCGCACGACTTTACCCTGATGGCATTAAAATTATACGAAACAAAAGATTCTTATGCGGAATGGGTGAGGTAGCGGGAGGAAGTTAATTGGTTGATTGGTTAATTGGTTGATTTGAAGATTTGATGATTGTTTGAAGAGGTTGAAGAGGTTAATTCGTGTAATTCTTCTATTTAGTTTTTGAAAAGTCATGGGCCAGTTGATTTATTTCTGCAGTGCCTGTTGTTTGCTTACCATCATCAATAACAATACGGTAACGGAAGGTTACAGATTCTCCTTTTTTTAATTGCAAATTTTTAGCCGATTTATTATTAGTGAATATTTTTTCTCCTAAAGGATTGGCTGCAAATAAACCATAGCCACGAGCATGCCAGAAAGTGGGATAATTTATATTTTGGGGATGATCAATAATAGTAACACTAACCGAATCGCTGCCCATCTTACCAAATACTTTACACCAGGTGGCTCGTGTACTCCAAACCGAATCACCATATTTTCCTGTACTGCTTACATAGTTACCATTAGGAATACTGTCGGCACCACCTTTTACAATGGTAACATTCCCTTTATCATCGGTAAACTTTTGGTCTTTGTCTGTAGGAATTTGTAAGGCATGAGCAAGCCTCAATCCAAGCAAACCATCTTTAGCATCAGTAAATAATAAAACAGTATCCGCTTTAATAGTAGTGATGCGATCTATAATACGCTGATGCGACGTACCACTAAAAATATAGCTGGTGGTTTCCTGGGCAAGAATATCATTTTTGATATTGGTCCAGTTGGCATGATATACCAGTGTACCGGTATTGCCACTGCTTATTTTTTCAATGCGGTCGGTTTTGATCCAGCCATACAAATGTTTTTTATCTGCATCAATGGCATATGAGTTATTCCAGAAATCAAGACCGTTTACATTTTCAAAATTCAGCCATAGCCCTATATGATGTGGATGATCGGTAGGGTCGCCGGGTTGTATATTCAAAGGGAATCCTCTGGTAATTACAGTTCCGTTTGCAGCATGAATTTCGGTAAGTACAGGCTTCTCAAACATTTCTGCATATAAAAAGCTGGCAAAGGGTTTACTGCCAATAATAATATCAATTGCTTTACCGGAATTAGATGGCACTACCTGCACATATTGCTTTTGTGCAAGGGCGGCTGTAAAAATAAAAATGGTCAGCAGGCTGATAATTGTATTTCTAATGATGTAACTACAAAAGCAAAATTTCATACTGCATGATTATACTGTAAAATACAGCTAAAATTTCTTATTGATGGAGAAGAGTAAAATAATTTTATTTTAGATATTCTTTATAATCGGGTTGAAAGGTTAAGGGGTTAATTGGATAATTGGTTAATTAGGTTTAAAAGGTTGAAGAAGTTTAAAAGGTTGAAGGGTTTAAAAGGTTTAAAAAGTGTAATTACACGAATTAAAAGTCTACCTCCATTTAAACGCAAAATAACTGCAGGGGGCATTAGAAGGATTACCCACATTATGCAAAGTGCCGCTGTTGGCAATAAAAATATCCCCCGCCACACCGGTAAAATGATTTCCGTCGATGGTCATTTCTGTTTGACCTTCAATTACCAATATCACTTCTGTATCTGCGTGTGTATGTGCTGCATGACTTGGACCTTTAGTATTTAATGCAGTGATGTGCATTTCAAAATTATCACACATTGTAGTGGGTCTGTCAAAATATTTTGTTGTGCTTTTGGTTGCTGTTTTAGTTACGGCTAAAGTATCTGCATTTATTACTATAGTTCCTCCTGCTAGCTGGCTCCTAACCAAATTTATTTTTTTAGAACGGTACATAAAAACATAATAGGTAAGTGCACTGTCGCCAATATTTTCAAATGTTTGTGCTTCGCCCGGTGGTATCAGCAGCACACTGCCTTTACCTAATTCAGTAATTTTATTACCTATACTGCATTTCATTTTACCTTCTTTAATAATAATCAACTCTTCAATATCTTTTTGTGTATGCGGAGGCCTTGCCACTGCACATTTTAATTGCGTAGTGGCATGAATATCGAAATACTCTAATTCACTGGTGCTGCCATTGGCTATCTTTCTGCCTTCCCTGAGTGCGTCTTTTTTTACTGTAATATCTGCCCAATGAATTACTCCTGATGCAACCGGAGTGAGCTGTGCCAAACTACAAATTGCAATTAATTGAAATAAAAGAGAGAGTAATATTTTCATGCCGCAAGGTTTAGAATTGATAAAACAAATATAGAGGATAGTGTGGATACTGGATACTTGATATTGGTTGTCTCTTCTATCTTCTATCTTCTGTATTCTATATTCTCTGTTCAATATTGTTCCTTGATGGTTGATACTGGATACTAGATACTGGTTGTCTCTTCTACCTTCTGTATTCTATCTTCTGCATTCTACCTTCTGTATTCTATCTTCTGTATTCTATCTTCTGTATTCTACCTTCTGTATTCTACCTTCTGTATTCTATCTTCTGTATTCTATATTCTC
>JBAXET010000142.1:0-7638 GCA_037140275.1 Ferruginibacter sp.
GGCAGATTAAAACCTTTTACACAACTATCATATTTAAATGACACCGTATTGCCTTCAATTTTGTACACTAAAACAGGAATTTGAATGGTACGTAAATACTGGTCAAATACTTTACTGAAATTGAATTTGGCTTTTGTGCTGATATAGTCTTCCACCTGTTTGGTGGTTACAGTTTGATGATAATAGGTGGAATTTAATCCTCTTAATATCTGACGGAATATTTCATCATTATCAATTACCTGACGGATGCTGTGCAGCATATTCCCACTCTTGGGATACATATCGCCGCTGCCTTCCTGGTTTACATTATAATGCCCAATGATGGGAATATCGTTACGAATTCCTTTACGGGTACCGATGCAATACGCATTGCCGGCTTCTTTACCATACCAGTAATCAGTGAATAAAGTTTCGCTGTAATTGGTAAACCCTTCATGTATCCACATATCGGCAATATCTTTACTGGTTACATTATTGGCAAACCATTCGTGGCCACTTTCATGTACAATAATAAAATCCCATTTTAAACCCCAGCCTGTACCGCTCTGGTCACGCCCCAGATAACCATTTAAATATTTATTGCCATAAGCTGTGGCACTCTGGTGTTCCATCCCTAAATGCGGTGCATCCACCAATTTATATCCATCCGGATAAAAGGGGTAGGGACCAAACCAGTATTCAAAAGCCTTCATCATTCTTGGTGCATCTGCAAAATGTACTTTGGCTTTCTCTACATTTTCTTCCAGCACCCAGTAGTCCATATCCAGATCACCTTTTTCTCCCTTATACACTTCACTGAAATGAACGTATTTGCCAATGTATGGAATGATATTGTAATTATTAATAGGTTCAACAACCGCCCAATCGTAGGTAGCTGTACCATCGCCATTGCTGATTTTACCTCTGTATCTGCCATTGCCTACACAGATTAAACTATCCGGAACAGTGATATGCATTTCTGCACTATCAGGCTCATCGCTCTGGTGATCTTTACAGGGGTACCAAACACTGGCACCTAAACCCTGACAGGCGACGCTAACCCAAGGACTGCCATCAGCACTTTTTTTCCAAATCAATCCTCCATCCCATGGCGGGCGGCGGGCAATACGGGGTTTGCCGTGGTAATACACGCTTAAATAATTCCCTTCCTTACCGGTTTTATTGATATTAATGAAATAGGCATTGCCATCTTTAGTAATGTCTTTCAGGTAATATTTTTTTACTTCTCCGGATGAAATAGTTTTATCGCCCTGTCGTTTCGCCGGATCCCAAAATTCATAATATATACTGTCCACAATCATCGGTTCCTGCAGATCAATCTGCATTGTGGTTCCCTTTTTCAATGTTTTAAATTGAATCACATTATACCCACTGATAGTACTGTCTACTATATTAAACTTCACATGCAAATCATATTTCAAAGCATCCCACCAGTCTCTTGAAGCCCCGTAAGTACCCCTTAAAGTATCGCCATGAGTAAATGCGGCGAGAGGTTTTAATGGCTGGGCCTGCAAACAAGTAAAAAGTAAAAATGAAAAAGTAAAAAGTGAGGCAGCTTTTATGATTTGCTTCATGTTAGTTTGTTTATAAATGCTAATTTAGATTTCTTTATAATCATTCATGCACCTTTCATCAAATAAAAATATTGCCTGCTTTCTGCTTTTTGCTTTTTGCTTTAAGCTTTTAGCTTGCTCCACTCATAAACACCCCGATAAAAAGATCTTCCATTACAACGAAAGCAGCGGACTAAGCTCGCTGGATCCTGCACTGGCAAAGAACAAACAGGTAATGTGGGCAGTGCATCAGTTATACAATACATTAATTGAAATTGACAGTAGTATGCACACAGCGCCTTCCATAGCAAAAAGCTGGAGCATATCTGCCGATAACCTGACTTTTACTTTTTACCTTAGAAATGATGTTTTTTTTACAGATGATGCCTGCTTTCAAAACGGTAAGGGCCGAAGACTAACGGCAAAGGATGTAGCCTACAGTTTTTCCAGAATCACGGATAAAAATACTGCCAGTCCGGGTGCATGGATTTTTAATAACAGGGTAGACAGTGCAAACGGATTTACCGCATTGAATGATTCTGTTTTTCAGTTGAAACTGATACGGCCTTTTCAATCTATACTGGGTATATTAAGTATGCAGTATTGCTCTATTATTCCTCATGAAGCAGTAGACTTTTACGGAAATGATTTTCGCCGCCATCCTGTGGGCAGCGGTCCCTTTCAATTTGTAGCCTGGGAAGCAGGGCAGGCGCTAATATTAAAAAAGAACGACCACTATTTTGAGAAAGATGCATCAGGAAATACATTGCCCTATTTAGATGGCATCAAAGTATCTTTTTACGACAGTAAGGCCACGGAGTTTTTAGAGTTTCAGCAAAACCGTTTAGATTTTATTGATGATATAGATCCTTCATTTAAAGATGAAGTGCTGACCAAGACCGGCAATCTTAAAAAAATATGGGAGGGTAAAATTGAATTACAGAAAGTACCTTATTTAAATATTGAATACTTAGGCATTTTGGTAGATGGACAAAATGAATTGGTGAAAAACTCACCTTTGCGTTTACAAAAAATACGGCAGGCTATTAATTATGGGTTCGACAGAAGAAAGATGATGCTGTACCTGCGCAATTCAATTGGCATTGCAGCCGAAAGCGGATTTATTCCCTGCGGATTGCCTTCTTTTGATTCAATAAAAGTAAAGGGCTATCAATACAATGTAACAAGGGCAAAACAATTATTAGCTGAAGCAGGATATCCCGATGGAAAAAATTTGCCTGCAATAAAATTACTCACCATTCCTATTTATGGCGATTTAGGCAGTTATATTGCCAATGAGTTACAACAGATCGGTGTTAATATAGAAGTGGAAGTAATTCAAAAAAGTTTATTACTGGAACAAACCGCCAAATCACAGGCCTTATTTTTCCGGGGCAGCTGGATTGCCGATTATCCTGATGCAGAAAATTACCTGAGTGTTTTCTACAGTAAAAATCCTGCCCCACCTAATTATACCCGCTATAAAAACCCTGCCTACGATATTTTGTACGACAAAGCTTTATCTGAAAAGAATGACAGCCTGAGGTATATGCTGTATCAGCAAATGGACCGCCTGATTATTGCTGATGCGCCGGTAGTACCGCTATGGTATGATATGGCGATACATCTGGTGCATACCAATATTAAAAATTTTCCAGCTAATAGTTTGAATTTGCTGGAGTTGAGGAAGACAAGAATCAGCCCCCTCTAAATCTCCCCCCCCAAGGGGAGACTTTACCACTCTAATAATTGTATAACTTTTCCTCTTTTTAAACTTTAATTTTTAGTATTCCAAATGAAAAAATCTATATGAATTATAACACTCTTCCAAGTCCCCTATGGGGGGATTTAGTGGGCTTAATTCTTAAGTTTATCCTTAAACACTTTTTCAAATTTCTCCAGCTTAGGCCGTATTACAAACTGGCAATAACCTTGTGAGCTGTTGTTATTATAATAATTCTGGTGATATTCCTCTGCGGGATAAAATACATCAAATTTTTCTACAATAGTTACAATAGGATCGTCCCATGCGCCGCTTTTATCCAGCTCAGTTTTATATTTTTCTGCCCTTGCTTTTTGTTCATCATTATGATAAAAGATCACACTCCTGTATTGCGGACCTTCATCGGCACCCTGTCTGTTTAATGTAGTGGGATTATGCACCTGCCAGAATACTTCAAGCAATTCATCAAATGTAATTATTGATGTATCATATACAACATTCAAACATTCTGCATGGCCGGTGGTTTTACTGCACACTTGTTCATAAGTAGGATGAGGTACAGAGCCGCCGCTGTAACCACTGGTTACTTTTTCTACACCTTTTAATTGCTGAAAAACAGCTTCTGTACACCAGAAGCAGCCAGTACCAAATGTGGCGGTATCTAAATTAGCTGAATGGGTTGTTGTAGTCATTGTTATAGCCTCCTTTTTTGTTTTAACTGAATTGTTTTTTTGAGCGCAGGAATAAAGACCCGCAAAACTGATCACTGATAATAGAATTGTTTTAATCATGATGTTTTTTATTCAGTTACGCAAAACTAATCCGTTTAGATGCTGAAACAATTTATCTTTAAATAAGTTTAACAAATCCATCAAAACTTATGATACGGGCTTTATCGCTATTCTCAACATCGTTGTGTCACTCACTTCAACGGCATCGGGTTAATCGACCGGATAACTGCAGTTTTACGCTTTCTGCTTTTAGCTTTAAGCTTTTTGCTCTATGTTATCTCCTCTTCTCTCTATCTTCATGCCATAACAACCCACCATCACCAATGCAAAATACCAAAGCCTATGCCTTCCGGCTAAAACCAGGGCAGGATCTTAAACAGGAAATTCAAAATCTGGTGAATAAAGAACAGATTAATGCCGGATGGATCAGTACCTGTGTGGGAAGTTTAACCAACTATACCATCCGCTTTGCCAATCAGCCCACTGGCAGTAGCGATAGCGGTCATTTTGAAATTGTGAGTCTTACAGGCACGGTTTCTACCAATGGTTCCCATATCCATATCAGCCTGAGTGATAGTAGCGGCAAAACAATCGGTGGGCATTTGATGGAGAACTGTAAAGTATATACTACTGCCGAAATTGTGATTCTCAGCAGTAATGACTTTGTTTTTAAACGTGAAGTGGACGGCACCACACCCTGGGACGAATTACAGGTAGAACCGGTAAACAAAAAATAAATGTGGGAAGCATTTAAACAATATTTGCAACAAATTAAGCCTACCCGTAATGGGATGCTGGCAATATTATTAGCACTTGTGTTAATACCTGCGATTGCTGATTTGTTTTTAGTGTTTTTGGCTGTTGGAACCCGCCACCGCGAATCCTTTTTTATGACGCCATTTATGCTCTTGCATTCGGTTGGTTTTATTCCGCTATTAGGTATTTATCTGATGCTATTTTTTATTATAGCTTTTTTGGTAAAACAAATATTTGAAAAGAAGTCCTGATTTATTTTAATTCATCTGTTTAGTCAGTATCATCAGTGTTATCCGTGTTTCTATCAATAAAACATCATCCGTTGTAATCCTGTTGGTGAGCCCGCACTGCAAAATGATTTTTGTACCTTTGTGTATTAAAACACAGCAAAATTATTAATGATCAAGTTTTTCCCCGATTCGGCATTAGTGCAGTTAGAATTTGAAAAGGTAAAGACCTTACTGGCATTGCATTGCCGTACGGAATATGCCAAAGAAAAGTCCGATAACCTGCGTGTTCATACCAAAAAAGATTTTATAGCTACTGATCTGCAGCAAAGCAATGAGTTTAAAATCATATTGCTGAGTGCCATTTATTTCCCCAATGATTTTGTGCTGAATATGCAAAAGGAATTAAAACTGTTGGGTATTCCGGGTGCTGTGCTGAAGGGTGAAGATTTTTTACGCATTAAAAAACTGGCAGAGAATACCGGAAATATCTTCCGCTGGTTTGATAATGAAAGGAGGGAGGTTTATCCCGGTTTGGCAAAAGTGATTGAAGATACTTACTACGAGAAAGTAATCAACGAACTCATTGATGAAATACTGGATGAGAGCGGCACCGTAAAAGATACCGCCAGTGAAGCACTGGAGCAGATCAGGATGAACCTGTATAAAAAACGAAACGAACTGCGCCGCATGTTCGATAAAATTGTTGCTAAACTGAATAAGAATGGGTATCTGGCCGATATAGAAGAAAGTTTCATGAATGGCCGAAGGGTACTGGCGGTTTTTGCCGAACAAAAAAGAATGGTAAAAGGTGTGCTGCATGGCGAAAGCGACAGTCGTAAAACATCCTTTATAGAACCTGAAGAAACTACTGAACTCAATAACGAAATATTTTCTTTAGAGCATGACGAGAGCAGGGAAGTATACCGCATACTAAGAACACTTACCCAAAAACTGAGTGTATATGCCTGTCTGCTGTATACCTACCACAATATTGCCGGTGAATATGATTTTATAAGGGCCAAGGCAAAATTTGCAGGGGAATACAATGGCAGTTATCCGCAGGTGAATGATAAGGCACATGTTCATTTAATAAATGCCTACCACCCTTTGTTGTTTTTGTATAATGCCAAAAACAATAAGCCTACCATTCCTGTAAATCTTAACCTTAATGACAAACAACGTATTTTGGTTATCAGCGGACCTAACGCTGGCGGTAAAACGGTGACCTTAAAAACAGTGGGTTTGTTACAGCTGATGCTGCAGAGTGGCTTGCTGGTGCCTGTTCATCCCGATAGTGAAATGGGCATTTTTAAACAGATACTTATTCATATTGGCGATACACAAAGTCTGGAATTTGAATTAAGCACTTACTCCTCGCATTTAAAGAACATGAAGCATTTTATGGAAAATGCCAATGGGAAAACATTGTTTTTTATTGATGAGCTGGGTAGCGGAAGTGATCCCAATTTAGGTGGCGCATTTGCCGAAGTTATAATGGAGGAGTTGGCACACAAGCATAGTTTTGGTATTGTAACCACGCATTACCTTAATTTAAAAGTAATGGCTAATAAAGTGCCCGGCATTATAAATGGTGCCATGCAGTTTGATGAAAAGAATTTGTTACCATTATATAAACTGAATGTTGGTAAGCCCGGTAGTTCGTATACCTTTTCTATTGCAGAAAGAATAGGATTGGAAAAGCGTTTGATTGAAAAAGCCCGAACCCTGGTAGATGAAGATCATTTTACGCTGGATAAATTACTAAATCGTACCGAGCAGGACTTGCAGAAAATTGATAAGGAAAAATTTGAATTACAAAAACTGCTGAAAGAGAACGAAAGGCTTAAAAAAGAAATGAATCAGGTGCTCCATAAAGAAAAGCACCAGCAGGAAATAGAAAAATTAAAGCACCAGAATAAAATTTCGGAAGATAAACTGGCTTATCTGAAAGATATGGAGCGCCGGCTAAAATCGATGATTATTGAATGGCGTAAATCAGAAGACAAGGCACAGGTGATAAAAATGATTCAGGCCCTTCTCTTCAATCAGAAAGAAAAATTTACTGTAGAAAAGCAGCAAAAAAAGCTAAACGAAAAATTTGAGGAAATAGGAGGAAATATTATAATTGGAGCTAAAGTAAAGATGAAACAGAACCGTCAGGTGGGTATTGTAAAAGAAATTAAAGGAAAAAAAGCCGTGCTGCAAGTGGGTGTAATGCCCATCACTGTTGACTTGAAGGATTTAGTGGTGGTAATTGACAAGGAAAATGGTCAAATAGTTTAGTAAAAATTTTGGATTGAACTATATCAAAACGTATTTTTGCCGCGGAGAGCTGGCAGAGTGGTCGATTGCGGCAGTCTTGAAAACTGTTGACTGTTACAGGTCCTGGGGTTCGAATCCCTAGCTCTCCGCTGAAAAGGATAATTCATTGAAAATGAGCTATCCTTTTTTTATTTTGCGCATTAAATCCCCTAATATTTTAATTTTCTAATAAAAAATATATTGACTGTTACAGGTCCTGGGGTTCACCCGAAAGCATTCGGGACTAGCTCTCCGCTGAAAAGGATAATTCATTGAAAATGAGTTATCTTTTTTTTATTTTGCGCATTAAATCCCCTAATATTTTAATTTTCTAATAAAAAATA
>JBAXET010000143.1:0-7445 GCA_037140275.1 Ferruginibacter sp.
GTAATAAGTAGTAAGTAATAAGTAGTAAGTAATAAGTAGTAAGTATTAAGTAGTCTTCAATAAGGGGCAGCAGATAGGGAGAGGAGATAGAATACAGAATACAGTATATAGAATACAGAATACAGAATGGGTACCCATTATTCAGCGTCGAGTATCCAGTATCGAGTATCCAGTATCGAGTATCCAGTATCAAGAATCCAGTATCAAGAATCCAGTATCAAGAATCCAGCATCCTGAATCAGGCATCCTAAATCCGACATCCTAAATCCGACATCCAACATCATAAATCCTACATCATAAATCCTACATCATAAATCCTACATCATAATCCTATATCATGAACCTGTAATAGTTCCAAATGGACGAACTTTTTTTGCTTTGAAGTGTTATATGTATATGAAATTATTCCTTTCAATATTAATCCCTTTACTGGTTGGAGGGATTTCGGGATTTTTTACTACTTCGGGAGTGCAGGGCTGGTATGCAGCAGCAAATAAGCCCTGGTTCAATCCGCCCAACTGGATATTTGCCCCGGTTTGGACGGCGCTGTATATTTTGATGGGGATTGCTGTTTTTTTAATTTGGAAAGCTGAAGCAGATAAAGCTGTAAAACAAACTGCACTTATTTTATTTGTAGTGCAATTAACACTAAACTTTTTTTGGTCGCTGATATTTTTTAAACTTCAACAGCCAGGTTGGGCGCTGGTTGAAATAGCTGCCATGTGGCTCACTATTTTATTTACGATACTCTGGTTCGGTAAAATATCTTCCACCGCTGCATGGCTGCTGGTGCCCTATATCAGCTGGGTAAGTTTTGCATCTGTATTAAATTATGCCATCTGGAAGTTGAATTAAAACTTATTCTTCCACATCATACTTTCAACTGGCTTATTGATCTGGCCGCTGTATTTGGCATTTTTCTTCTGATTGTATTTTACTTCAATTTCACCATCCACAGGGAAGTAAATGAGCTGTCCAATAGGCATTCCCTTGTATACTCTTACGGGTTGTTTTACCGAAATCTCTAAGGTCCAGTTACCGCAAAAACCAACATCACCCTTTCCAGCTGTGGCATGAATATCGATGCCCAAACGCCCTGTGGAGGACTTTCCTTCTAAAAAGGGAACATGTGCATGTGTTTCGGTATACTCTTCCGTTACGCCCAAATAAAATTCATGCGGCTGTAATAAAAAACCCTCGTCAGGTATTTCAAAATGTTCAATGGTATTGTGTTTTTTAGCATCTAATTCCCTGTCGGTATAACGTGCAAGGTCTTTTCCCAAATGCACATCATAACTGTTGCTGCCCAGTTGTTCTCTGTCGTATGGAACTATCTTAATCGTTCCTTTTTCCATTTCTTCTAAAATTCTTTTGTCGCTTAAAATCATGATGCTCGGTTTATGGTTAATGCTGAGTCTGTTAGTTGGTTAATTAGGTAATTAGTTAATTGGTTAATTGGTTAATTAGTTAATTAGGTAATTAGTTAATCTGTTAATTGGTTTATTGGTAAATTTGCTTTTTTTACGCAGCATCAACAACCTGCAATCTAAAATCTAAAATTGTTTTAATGCCGCTGGTTTATCAACAAAATATTAACGCTGTTACCAAAATGGGCGTGTGGCATATAACAGAAGCAGAAGATTTTTTTTTACAACAGGTGCCCCTGCAAAAGGAAATTACTCACTGGCATAAGCGGTTGCAGCATCTTGCCGGAAGGTATTTATTAAAAGAGATGTATCCCGATTTTCCATTGGAACTGATACAAATTGCGGATACCCGTAAGCCTTTTCTACAAGATGAACTGTATCATTTTTCCATTTCGCATTGCGGCGATTATGCTGCGGTGGTGGTAAGCAGGGAATACAGGGTGGGAGTGGATATAGAAATGATAACTCCCAAAGTGGAAAAAATTATACATAAGTTTTTATCACAGCAGGAACAGTTGTTGTTGCCCACTGAAGAAAAATTTAAAATGGCAACGGTATTCTGGAGTGTAAAAGAATCGGTATACAAATGGAAGGGATTGGGTAGTGTTGACTTTATCCGCCATATCAATATCAAATCAGTAGAAGACCGTGAGGGTGAAGGAGTGGTGAATTGTATTTTCGATAGCAAAGTACCCTTGCAGCTGCATTACCTGCTCTTTAATAATAATTGTTTAACCTGGTTGTTTACACAGCATTAAGCTGCCGGATCCTGATTCAATATTTCAACCAGCGAATCATACAATTTTGGGTAAAGCATTTTTAACTGTACCGGTTTTTCAAAAAATATTTCAATGCTTTCGGCCCAAAATTCCTGAAAGTTTTTTAATGCATAATCAGAGTACAGGTCATTGCCGGGCAATGCTTCCTGTTGAAATACTTTATTGCCGTAGTCATTAAATTCATCAAAGGTATCTCTGAAATTGGCATCAACATTTTCCTCCGTTACAAAATTTTGGTAGTACAAAGCATGTGATAATTCATGCAGGCCTACATTCTGTCCGTCGCTGCCATCTTCAAACCCTTTTAAAAAGTGTTTCCAGCTAAGGTTGATGGTATGACCGTTTACATTGCCTTCCAGTATGCGAATGGTGGGTGAAACAGCTAAAAATTCTTCGGGGTAAACATGTATGAACTTAAAATTGGGTAACAGATATCTTCTCAATCCCAGAGTAAGCTGAATGGCAGCAGCACTAATCAGTATCGGCATTTCTTTATACGCAATAGTGTCATGTACTTTAAATATTTTATCGGCTATAAATAGCTGTGTCCGGTCAATAAATATTTTCTTCTGTAGTACAGAAAGCTTTTTATAATAAGGGAAGCGTTTATTTAAAACTGCAGCAAGTTCTACATCAGTAAAATTCAACTGGTCGCCATAATAGGTAAGGTAGCTGTTTGTTTCCCGTTCCTTCGGGTCTTCGATACTGTTGTTATCACCGTTATCATCTTTATTGCTAAGCATTTTTGCCCTTATAATGATTACTATAACTACAAACACAATAAAAAAAATGGGTGTTAGGGCAGAGTCATCCTTTGATGTATTTTTTTCTGCATAAGGTCCCTGCATCTGCTGTTTTAAACTGCTGTATACTGCGTAAAGGCTGTCCATGCCCGGGGGAACTTCCCCTTTGTTAAGGTAAATACTGGTGTCCTTCCCACCGGGAGTAATGAAATTTATTTCATTATTGTCATTTCCTGAATAAATATGGTAGGTGGTATCAAAGGGCATAGGTATCAGTTAATCTTCTGCTTCTTCAGATGCACCATCCAGTAAAGGAATATCATTAATGGATGCGCCTGCAATGCCTTTTACAGAACCATACAGGCCACTGGTATTCAGCAATACTTTTTCTAATTGCTTTTCCCTTTCTTTCCAAAGTTTTTCCATTTGAATACGTTCTTTGGTGATGGATTGCTTCATAGCCACAAAGCCTTCTACTATGGCTTCCATTTGACCGCGGAATTCATTACCCGTTAAGTAATCATAGAGCATCTGCATTTTATCGCCTTTGTTCTCTTGACTTTTTTGCGCTTCGTAAATTTTTATAATACTGGTTCTCAGCAAATAACTAACACTGCTCACTTCGCTGAAATTACAAATCCATATGCCCTCTTTTTCGCCAAATTTTTCCATGTCTTTTGGAAAGGTTTGCGTTACCAGAATGGCAATATCAGCAGCTGTATTTCTTTTATCGGCTTTTAATTTATCTACCCAGTTATTACTCCAGCCTTTAGTGCGTTTACTTTCATAAATTATTTTTCCGCACTGTGTACCGCTGCTGTTTCTAACAGTCTGAATGCAATCTGCTCCTTCTACACCTTTGCCAACTTCTTCAATCAAATCAAAGGGGAAGTTTTCTTTTAATATATCCTCCAATAATAATTCCTGCACTTCACCTTGTCTTTGCATACTGCCTTGCTCTGCTCTTCTTTTCATTTCATCGGCCAGTTTTTTTTGTTCCTCCAATTGCAGCTCCAGTGATTTCAGTTTCATCTGAAATTCAGTTTCTTTTAATACATTTTTTTCAATCTCCTGCTTGCGAATTTGTTCCGATAAACTTTCTCTCTCCAGCTGTAATTGTTTTTGCAGGGTGATTTCCATTTCAGCTTCTTTGTTTTTCAGCTCCTGTTCTTTCTGTAAAAATTCCAGCTCTTTTTTTCTGGCCTCCTTTAATTTTTCTTCATTGTCTTTATTATTATTTTCAAGCATCCGGAGTTGATTTTCAAAATCTGCTGCAGTGCTTTTGGTAATCTGTTCTTTCAGGTCGTTTTCAATTTTTTGCCTTTCCTGCTGCATTTTTTGAGCAAAAATTTCATTCTCTCTTTTTTTAGCCTCTTCAAATTTTTGCTGATTTTCCTGTAATTTTTTTTTATCTTCTTCTATAACGTTTAAAGATTGCTGTAATTGAATCTGGTACTGCTGCTTGTATTTTTGTTCAATATCAGCAGATAAAACGTTCTCCACATCAAACTCATGACCGCAATTGGGGCATTTAATATTGTTTGCCATCAGTATTTTTTTTACAAGATAGATAAAATAAAAAAGCGAAGTAAAACTTCGCCTTATAATTGTGACCGAGACTGGATTCGAACCAGCACGCCGTTTCCAGCGCCACCACCTCAAGGTGGTGCGTCTACCAATTTCGCCACCCGGCCATGATTTGGGATTGCAAATTTAGCGGATAAATAACATCTGACCACGGATTATACGAATTAACAATGATTTTTTTTCATCCTTGTAAATCTGTGTACTCTGTGGCTACTTTTTCAATACTATTCTGAATGTAGTTCCTTTTCCGGGTTCTGAGTTTTTAACAAATAAATCTCCTTTATGATATTGCTCAATAATTCGTTTAGACAGGCTTAGTCCAAGGCCCCAGCCTCTTTTTTTAGTGGTAAAACCCGGTTTAAATACATTAGAAACATTTTGCTTGCTGATGCCCTTGCCCGTATCCGTAACATCAATAGTGGTATTGGCGGCCTCATTTTTAATAGTAATACCAATACTGCCTTTGCCTTCCATTGCATCCAGTGCATTTTTCAGTAAGTTTTCAATTACCCAGTCAAACAATGGCGCATTGATCATGCCAATGATATCGGTTTCGCCAAAACTATTGATGTGGAAAGACACTTTTTCCGGGGCTCTTCTTTTAATATAGGCCACCATACTTTCTACCTGTATTACAATATTCTTTTCTTCTAGCTGCGGGGTGCTGCCAATTTTACCAAAGCGGTCGCTTACCAGTTTAAGCCGGTCCACATCCTTTGCCATTTCAGTAGCTATTTTTTCATTTTTAGGGTCTTCTTTAAGCATTTCAACCCAGCCCTGTAAAGAAGACAGGGGAGTGCCCAGTTGATGTGCCGTTTCTTTTGCCATACCCGCCCATACCTGATTTTGTGTGGAGGTATTACGAACCGAAACCGTAATGAGTACAATGATGATAAAAAAAGCAACAATGATTAACTGAATGATGGGGTAATAACGAACTTGCTGTAATAAAACAGAATCGCCATAATAGTATTTGTTGATCACCAATGGCGTTTTGCTGATTTCAACCGTAATAGGGTCGTGCTGATTTTTAAATTCCTGAATTTTACTTTTAAGATAGTTGGGTTCGTTTTTAACCATTGCAGAATCTAAATTGGATACATCATTCGGGCCAAGGGCATTATCCTGCTCATCAGTTCCAATAATGGGGATTTCGGCATTTTCATTGGCAATAATATTCGTTAGTTCAATGGCAGAAGCTTCCGTGGTATTACCTCTGGTTATTAAAGCCTGTACCCACACATTCACTTTTTTTCGCTCGTCTGCTGCAATTTTTTTTGACAGGTAATTAGAATAGAATATAGTGCCTGTAACAATTGCAATGGCAATTGCTGCCAAACCTGTACGCCAGTTGAGTAGTTGACTAAACATACCTAAAAATAAGAAATAAGTTATGAGTTATAAGTTATAAGTTATAAGTAAGTTTGCGCATTGCATTCTTAATCAAAATGGCGTATTATAATGGGCGAATGGCAAAGCAGTATTAATTTAAATGATGGAGCAGGAACAAAAAAAGATCCGGCTGTGGCCATTGTTATTTTAAACTGGAATGGCAAAAAATTTTTAGAGCAGTTTTTACCATCCGTAATGGCATCTGATTATAATAACAAAAGGATTATTGTAGCAGATAATGCTTCATCAGATGATTCCGTCGCATTTTTACAATCAGCCTATCCTCAGGTAGAGATTTTAATTAACAGCACCAACGAAGGATTTGCAAAAGGATATAATACCGCACTCAAACAGGTGAAAAGTGAGTATTATGTATTACTGAACAGCGATGTGGAAGTAACACCCAACTGGATTTGGCCGGTGATTGATTTGATGGAAAGCGATGCTGCCATCGCTGCCTGCCAGCCTAAACTGCTTGCGTATAATGACAAGTCGAAATTTGAATATGCAGGTGCCGGCGGTGGTTGGATTGACGGCTACGGGTATCCTTTTTTAAGAGGCAGGATATTTGACATTTGTGAAACTGACAATGGCCAGTATAATGATATACAGCAGTGCTTTTGGGCCAGTGGGGCAGCACTGTTTGTAAAGGCAGCTGCTTATCACGAACTGGGCGGACTGGATGAATATTTTTTTGCACATCAGGAAGAGATTGATCTTTGCTGGCGTATGCAACTGGCAGGATATAAAATATTTGTACAGCCTGCATCGGTGGTGTATCATGTGGGAGGGGGTACCTTACCTAAGGGGAATACCAAAAAAACATACCTGAATTTTCGTAACAATTTGATTATGCTGGCAAAAAATTATAGTTGGCCGGCTGCTTTAAGTAAAATGCCTGTAAGAATTGCATTAGATTTTATTGCAGCAGTAAAGGGGCTTGTTGCCGGCGATACAGGATATTTTGCTGCCATTTTTAAAGCGCACATGCATTTTTTTAAATGGATGATTTTTGATAGAAAACAATCTGTATTTCCTGTAAAAAAAACTGGAATGGTAGCGGGTGTGTACAAAGGATCATTAATATGGCAACATTTCTTTAATAAGAAGCAACACTTTTCAGAAATTGTTGATAACAAATAAGTTTTTTTGATTGTTACCCCTTATTTTTGCACAGCAAATTTTTACACATGGAACAGGAAATTATAGACAATACCCATAAGGATTTTACTCATAATTGGGTATCAACTTCGCGTTTTATATGGTTTTGCCAGGTTTTTCTGGTAATTGCATTTGTTTTAGGCGGTTGTTATAACCTGTATAAACACAGCTATCAGGGTAAGCCGGAAGTAAATGTGCCGGGAAATACTTTGTATAATCCAAAATATAAGTAAAAAAATTTTTGTTGTAGCGATACAACCCTTATTTTTGCCGTCCGAAAAACGGGATAGTTCTTACACACAATTGCGGAAGTAGCTCATTTGGTAGAGCACGACCTTGCCAAGGTCGGGGTGGCC
>JBAXET010000144.1:0-7415 GCA_037140275.1 Ferruginibacter sp.
TTTTAAAAAAGGCAGGACTATTTTCGTTTAACTGAGCTTCTATTTGTTTTGCAGCAGCGGTAATGGATAAGCCACCTAAATTGGTGCATCTTAAAGTATGATGAATTTCGTTACCCACTTTTTGCATGGTGGCAATTACTTCATCTAATGGGATCAGTGCATTGTAATCACATAAGGCCATATTAGCTGAAGAAACTGCATTGGTGGCCGCCATTACATTTCTTCCCAGGCAGGGGGCTTCCACCCTGTTACCAATAGGATCGCAGATTAAACCCAGTGAATTTTGTAATGCTAATGATGCAGCAGCCAGTGCCTGGTTTAATGTGCCGTTGGCCATTACCACAATGCCTGCAGCAGCCATTCCGCCACCGCTTCCGGTTTCGGCCATACATCCACCTACTTCGGCAGCAAATGTGGCATGAGCTGCAATGAACACGCCAATCAATCCTGCAGCCAGTAATGCTTTTACTTTTTCATCTTCTGATACTTGTAATGATTCGGCCATGCCAATAATAGCGCCGGGTAAAGCACCGCATGATCCTGCAGTGGGTGCAGCAACAATTACACCCATCGAACTTTTTACTTCCATCATTGCAGATACATACATGATGATGGTATTATTGGCATCGCCACCGGGCAAACGCTTTTTTTGTAATTGTTCTTTAAATTGTACCGACTGGCTGCCCAGTATCCTGTCATCGTAATGTGTTCCGCGCAGTCCCGATTGAATCGCATTTTCCATGATATGCAAAATGCTTCGCATTTTTTCAAACACTTCTTTTGTTGAGATATTTCCCCTCTCGCTTTCATAAGCCATAGCCAGTTCCCAAAGAGATAGATTTTTTTGCTGATTGAACTGCAGCATAGCTTCGCAGGTTATAAAAGGTACACTTAAGTTTTTTCTTGCCATGATGGGCAAAACAGGCGCTAATTTTTTTATGCTTCGTAATTCTGTAAAGGCAGCTAACTCATCGCATAAATTTTCAGGTAAAAACTGCTGTGCTTTAATTTCAATAAAACCATTTTCTGCAGGATGCCATTCAATGGCATCGTATTCAAAATTATTTTTTACATAATTCAATATTTTTTCCGGCTCATCGCAGTAGATCAAAGTTTCAAAAAAATCACCTGCAATAGAAACAGCAGCGCCATCAATAGAGATCACTTCAATCATTCCGCCGCCGGTAGAAATGGCCACCAGTCGCCTGCATGCTGTTGCAGAACTTAAAGTAATTTGATAGGTGTTGGGATGATCACTGGCAGTTAGCGGCACAATTTCGATTTCAATTTTTATGCCTGCTTCATCAATATAATTTGCAGAAGATTGCAGTCTTTCATCAAAGGCTTCCCATCCTAAAAAGCCGCCGAATAAGCCCATATCCGATCCCTGACTGGTATGAGTGGTGGCCAATGATCCGTTAGGGTCAAACTCAATTAAGATATGACTGATTTGCCCGTCCATCAGGTCGCGGCATAGCCTGCCAATTCTTAATGAAGCTGCACAATGTGAACTGGATGGACCCCGCATTACCGGGCCAATCACATCATTAAATATGCTTGGATAGTTACTCAATAGCTTACTGTTATTAATATAAATCTACAATTTATTTTTCCAAAACCGTTCCATGGTTTCACGTAAATGTAATGAAGTATTCTCTCTTTCATTAATGCCATGCGAACGCATGGGATACGACATCATATCAAACAGTTTATTGTTTTTAATGAGTTCATTCACCAGCATTTCAAAACTCTGGTAATGTACATTATCGTCGCCCGTGCCATGAATGATCATCAGTTTTCCTTTAAGATTGGCTGCATAATATAATGGAGAACCATCATGATATCCTTTTGCATTATCAGCAAGCAATCCCATATAGCGTTCCTGATATGTGGCATCATATAATTTTTGATCTGCAACAAATGCAACCGCCAATCCTGTTTTATAAGTTTCGGGATAACGGAACATACAATTTAATGTCATTTGTCCGCCTCCGCTCCACCCCCAGATGCCTACTCTGCCGCTATCTAAGAAAGAATAATTCTTTAAAATATTTTGTGCTGCTTTGTTTTGATCGGAAGAAGCTAAAATTCCTATTTGACCGTAAATAGATTTTCTCCAAGCATTGCCTCTTGGTGTTTTAGTACCACGGTTATCTACACTCATCACTACATATCCCTCCTGTGCCAGATAAGTTTGCCATAAATCACCATCCCAGTTATCCTGTACGGTAGTACCCGCAGGTTCGCCATAAACATAAAACAGTAAGGGATATTTTTTAGACGGATCAAAGGAAGGTGGTTTTATCATGAAAGCATCCAGCACCACATCTCCAATATCAATTTTAAGAAATTCTTTTTTACTTAAGCCTAAGGCTTCAAATTTAGTTTTCAGTGTAGTATTGTCTTCCATCACCCTGATGGATTTATGTTGGGGTAAACTCACTAACGAAATTACAGGAGGCGTGGTGGAATTTTGAAAAGTTTGAATGGCCCATTTACCATCGCCCGACATTTGATAGCTGTTATGACCAATATTTTCAGCAGGTGTCATCAGTTCTGCAGTTCCGGTGCCATCTAATTTACTTTTGTATAAATAACGATGAATAAAATCTGATGGCGAAGCAATATAATATACATAGCCGCCTACAGGATCGATACAATTGATATTCACCACATCAAAATCTCCTTTTGTGATCAGGTCCATTTTTTTACCATCACGGGATACTTTATATAAATGATACCAGCCATCTTTTTCGCTGGTCCAGGTAAAGTATTTTTCATCATCCAGCCAACGTATATTATCATGAATATCTAAAAATGCCGCATCGGTATCGGTTAAAATATTATTAATGCGGAGGTTATTGATGTCGGCAATCCAAACTTTGTTTTTATTTTGTGCACGGTTTAGTTGTTGAATCATTAACTCATGAGAGTTGGGAATAAAATCCATTCTTGCCAGATAATTATTTCTGGGATCTCCGGGAATGGCAAACCATTTTGTAGCACCGCCTGCAGCTGATACCACACCTACTTTTACAGCAGATAATGTAGTACCTACTTTGGGATAAGGCAAAGGAATTGGTTTGGAATAAATAGAATCAACATTATCAATTAAGTAAAAAGTACCCACGCCTTTAGTGTCCGATTGCCAGTAGGCAATATTTTTACTATCCGGACTCCATCTGAAACCATCTCTGCAATCCAGTTCTTCTTCATATACCCAGTCAAAAGTACCATTGATGATATTACCACCACCATCACGGGTAAGCTGTGTTATTTTTTTAGAACTTAAACTTTCGGTGTAAATATTCAGGTCACTTACATAAGCCACCTGTGATCCGTCGGGTGAAAATTTGGCAAACATTAATGTGGCTGCAGGTAATGATTTACCCAATTGCTGCAGTGCGCCGGTCTTTAAATCCAGCACCCAGTAATCGCCCTTGGTATTATATCGCCAAACTCTTTTAGTATTGGTGAAAATGAGTAGTTTGTTATTGTCATCACTCCATTCGTAATTAGCAATAGCCAAAGGTGATTTTGCTCCCGAAGGAATCAGTTGTTTTGCGTTTACCAATATGGTTCTGTTACCGCTTGCAGCATCGTATCGTGCAATATCTTTTCCACTAACTTCTTTATTAGTTTCTAAAGTACTGTATCCATTATTGTCTTTCATCCATCGAACGGGGCCAAATCCCTTGGTACGATAGGTGCCATTTTGATAAATATCTTCCAGTGTAAGCCGGGGATGGGTGGTTTGAGCAATAGCTGAAATATTTACAATAAATAACACAGCAAGCAAATGCAGTCCGATTTTTTTAATCATAAAATTAATTTGCAGGTGGATGAAAGGTGAATTACTAAAGATACTTATTTCCCCTTTTAATAAAATATATTTCACAATAGGCTAATATTACAGATGAAGACAAAACTTCCTGATATATATTAAATAAAAAACCAGCCTCATTTCTGAGGCTGGCCTTCATCCCTGCTTAGTTAAAATCAATTAAACGAAAATCAAAAAAATATTCAAAGTTAAAATGCCCAAAGCCTTGTGATGTTGAACCCTATCACAAATTGCCCTTTTGTGTAATCATTCTGGTTAAAGAAATTGTTGCTTTGCGGAACAATACCATAATAATTACCGGCAAAAATGTGGAAGGCATGCGAGTCGGTTACAGTTTCCAGTCCGAACGCGATATTTGGATGCGGGTTGTTGGTAGGGTGCTGTGTCAGTGGCTGATCATAATCGATTACGATTGATGATTTGTCAGAGAATTTATACCTGCCTAAAAATGACATAGCTAAATGGCCATTATTCATTTTCTTTTGTACATCACCTTTACTGTCTACATAACCCTCAACATTATTAAACCAGGAGAAAGTAGCTGCTGCCTGTACAGAAATTTTATCATTCAGTTTACGTGCCACCATTAATTCACTGAAATAAGAAAGGCGGTAAGCATCGTATCTGAAATTACTTTTATTTCTGGTGTCAATTACCATATTTCCAAAAACAGAAACACTAACTGGCATATGGTTATTTTCTGTTTGCAGTAAAATGGCATACTTGGCATTTACATCAGCCTGCATTCTTTCTTTGGTTAAACCGGCACCAACATTTAATTTTTTAATAGGTACATAGTTTAATCCCAGACGAATATTTGATGGTGCAAAAAGTCCGAACATGTCTTTTACTCCATTATTAACAGTACCAAAACGGTGCTGAATCATCATTTCTAAAGATCCTTTTTTAGGCACCATTACGGTTTGATTATCCATCAGCACCACACTTTCAAAAGTGCGTTTTGCATATCTTACCTCTTTCAGTTGAGGCTGAGGTTGTTCGGCAGCAGCAGTTGAATCCTGTGCAGCAATTGTTCCGGCACAAAACACCAACAGCATCACTGGTATAAACCTGCTGATAAAGAAGGATAGTTTTTTTGTTGTATTTAGTTTCATACAATTTTTTTTAATTGTTATTGGCTCCCTGTTTTATCCAGGCAAGTACCATTGCATTAATGTCTTTATTCAATCCCCCAACCGGCATTTGAGTAGTTTTTTTACCGGTTAACCAAAGCATAAGTGAACTGCCTTCAGGATTATTGGTATTAAAATAGTTCCCTACTTTTAAGGCAGTATAGGCATTGGCAGTTGTTAAATCTGGCACATGCCCCCCAGCGGCATGACAGCCACTTAAAGCGCAACTTTTATTAAAAATTGGAACAATGTCATTAGAAAAAGTTACAGTTCTTGTTATTGCTGCGCCGGTATCAGAAATTACTGTTTTGTCTTTATAACATCCCTGCAGTAAGAATAAAACGGCACTACTCGCCAAAATAATCCCCACTATTGTTTTATTGCATAACATGATTTTATAGTTTTAAAATTTAGCAATAACGGGCATTATGGTTTTTTAAATTTCAATACCAGATTTGGATTGATACCATGCTGATAATTGGATTTATTCCAGATAGCAATACCAAATGGCTTGTCAGTTAAATCAGAAAAATCTATATCCTGATTTAAAACATCCCCAGTTTTTAATGCACGTTTGTATTCAACTACCCAGCCGGTACCTGTGTATATTGCAGCAGAAGTAATATCTGCTCTTGTACCAATTAATGGAACTCCAATTAAAGAAGCAATAGCTTTTGCAGCAGTAGGGCCTGTAGCTGTTGTGCTTCTTTGATAGTCGGTACCAACTGTTGGATCAATTGTGGTTGCATCACTTAAGGTTAACACACCTGTTGAACTAATACCCATTACTTTTCTTGCTTTACCACCTGAAACGGTATCAGCTATTAAAATCATATTGGTATTTGATCCTGGTATAACCCAGATAGGAACTGCAACTGATGTTCCAGTACCATCTAATTTCAAATTTTGAGAATTGCTAACTTCACCTTGTGCAGGAGAAGCGCTATAGTTAGGACGATAAGGCCATGTTGCAGATTTTGTTCCGTCTGGAATAATTCCATCTACGTGCCTTCCGTTAGCATTTCCTCCGGTTAAATTGGTAACTGCTTGTCCGCCTGCCCAATCCTGATAGTTATCATCCAGCTGACGCAATGAAGCATCTTTGCTCATGAAACCCAAACGACCCCACCACATATCAATTTTTTCATTTGGCCCGTTAGTGTAGTGATTGCCACTGGCAGAATTTGAAACCAAAGCTGGTGTTGCTAAAGAATAATCTACATATGGACTAAATACATGGCAACTGGCATAGCAAGATTGAGTAAGGAATTTTGGAGTAGAATTATCAATATTCCATAGCATAGCCATTTTATCTTCACCCCATCCTTCTCTGGTTAAAACGCCACTGCCATCAAAAACTTTTGAAGAGGGCTCTTTTGCCCATCCTGTTTTACCGGTAACGTTTAATGCAGGATCAAAATACCAAGGGCTAACATTTATGTTTTGGCTGGCATCTGCCCATTCCATTAAAAAATAAATATTTGAACCATCATACATCGACTTGATAGTGGCAGGATATTGTTGTCCGATATAGCCGGTAAACAATCCATTACCTGCATCCGGTACTGCAGGAGCTATACTTAATTTTTGAGCATCGCCCCATGCAGCATCAATTGTACCGTCAATGGTTGGAGCTGTGTTTGTATATTGGGCGTATAATTCATTGCCATTAGATACAACAGGTAAATCTAGTACCTGGTCGTCTTTTGTACATTGTACTAATATCAATGAGCTTCCAATCAAAAATAGCATGATGGTAAGGCTGAATTTATATCTTTTCATAAAATTTATTTATATTATAAAACTTGAGTTATTTATTATTTTAAAGTGCGTATATAATTGATAACAGACCATCTTTCTGAATCAGTCAATTTTTTTGCAAAAGTTGGCATTGGCTTTCTTCCTTCTGTTATTTTCCAGAATATTTCACCATCTGTTTTTTTAACAAATAAGGGAGCAGTAAAATCGCCGCAGGTGATATCCAAATTACCTGCTTTTGTACCATCACCTTTACCTGCATCACCATGACATGATTTGCAATTTTTTATCCAAATCTCTTTACCATCTTTAATAGAAGTGGCATCAGATTTTACAGGATTTTTTGTACTTATAGCTGCTGCCGGAGCTGGCCAGGGTAAACCTTTGGGTTTAGCCTGTGCATATGTTGATTGTGTTGCAAAAGTCATCATACATACAGCTGCAGAAACGCCCGTTATTTGTTTAACTATTTTACTAATCGCTTTCATTTTTTTGATTTTTATGATGTATAAATTGATTTTTATTAACTGATTGCTGTTTGTGTTTTGGTGAACATCTTACCTGATTTTTTAATTTTTGTCAATTGAAAAATCACATAAAAAATAGTTCCCCAGATAATGCATATAATAAGTGTTGAGGCTATTACTAAAAACATAGGCGCTTTTTCTCTTGAAGCAGAA
>JBAXET010000145.1:0-7412 GCA_037140275.1 Ferruginibacter sp.
GGATGATATGATCCCTGCCGATAAACTGGGGTATTATATGACAACCCGTACTATTGAAATTGCACCGCTGGCCTATATGAGGGGTCGTACATTGGATAACGCATTCATTATTCTGGATGAAGCTCAAAATACCAATGACCTTCAGATTAAAATGTTTTTAACCCGTATAGGTCCAAATGCCAAAGCCATTATAACCGGCGATCCCACACAGATAGATCTGCCGAAAAACCAACAGAGCGGCTTGTTTAAAGCTACCCGTATTTTAAAAAATATTGATGGCATTGCACATGTTGAACTGGATGAAGAGGATGTGGTAAGGCATCGTTTGGTTAAATCAATTATCAGGGCATACAATAAAGCCGATGGCAAAGAAGACGAGAATAAAAGACCATCCTAGCTTTTAATAATTTACTAACTCTGAATATACACCCGGGGCCGCTTTTCAGCGGCCCTTCTTTACTCAAAGAATAAAAATTGCAGGCACTAGCAAAACGCAGCAAATAAATGATACCTTAGCAAAAAAAAATTATGAAAAAGATACTCCTGTTCCTTTCCGTTGCCATTTTATTTATGGCTTGCAACTCGGGCGGCAACTCGCCCAAATCTACTGTTGAAGCAATGTTTGCCGCTATGAAAAATGGCAATCTTGACGACATGAAAAAATTCATTACTAAATCCGATGTGGCTATGATGGAAGCTGCTGAAAAATTCATGGGTGCGCTTGACCCTGATGCTGTAAAAAAAATGAGAGATAAAATGTCTACTGAATTTAAAGACAAGGTTAAAGATGTAAGCTATGTTGTTAAAGATGAAAAGATAACCGGAGATAATGCTACTGTAACTGCCGAGATTACACAAAATGGCAAAACAGAATCTCAAAATTTTGACCTGGTAAAAGAAGATGGCGCATGGAAGATATCGTTTATGAAATCGGGATTTAGTGGTGGCGATAAAGCAAAAATGGATGAAGAAATGAAAAACATGAATCCAGACTCTATTGCAAGCAAAATAAAGCAGGGCATGGAAGAAATGAAAAATGTGAATATGGATTCTCTGAGGCAGGAAATGAACCAAGCACTGGATAAATTAAAAGGTGCTGGTGGCGACTCTTTAATTAACAAAATGAAAGAAGCTGCTGAAAAAGCAAGACAAGGCCATTAATACAAAAAGATATTATTTAAAAGCATCTGCCAAACAGCGGATGCTTTTTTTTTGCCGTAGCGTAAAGATGTTTAACTTTAACTATGATTAAAAAAATACTGGGCATCTTCACCATCATTGTTATGCTCTTTTCCTGTAATGGCGGGGCTACAAAAAATCCTGTTACAGACACTGATGTGGCGGCTGCGTTCATAAGAGCGGTGCTGGATAATGATTTTAATACTGCAGAGCAGTACCTGCTGATTGATGAAACCAATAAGCAATATTTTGAAACCTTTCAGCACCAGTATCAAACTAAAGAAAAAGAAGAGCTTGCAAAATACAAAGCTGCTGATATTATCATCAATGAGATAAAACCGGAAAGTGATTCTGTACATATTGTTGACTACAGTAACAGCTATAAAAAAGAGACGAAGAATAAATTAAAACTAACCTGGGTTAATGGCAAATGGCTGGTAGATCTTAAATATACTTTTGCAGCAAATCAATAATGCAGCATGATTAAAAATTTTATATTAGTAGGCTTGGGCGGTGGGCTGGGTTCTATGCTTCGCTATGCAGTATCCATTGCTGTTACCGTTAAAAATTTCCCATTAGGAACTTTTGCCGTAAACATAGTGGGTAGTTTTATTATTGGCATTGTACTGGCGCTGAGTGTAAAGGATGAATCTTTTTTAAACAACTGGAAAGTTTTTTTAGCCACTGGTATTTGCGGAGGCTTTACCACATTCTCGTCTTTTTCTGCAGAAAATGTTAGCCTGTTACATAATGGGAAAATGGGCATTGCTTTATTGTATATTACACTTAGCATTGTATTAGGTATTGCTGCAACATGGCTGGGCTTTAAACTCATCACTCAAAACCCCTAACTTATTACTTATAACTTATTACTTACAACTTATTACTTACAACTTATAACCTATTACTTAACACTTACAACTTAAAACCTTTTATATGTACGTACTCCACCCCTGGCATGGTGCTCATTTTGGAGATCAGGCGCCTTACAAAGTAAATGGCCTGATTGAAATTTCTCAGGGCAGCAAAACCAAATATGAAATCGATAAAGCTACCGGCCTTTTGGTATTAGACCGTATCATTTATTCTTCTTTTCATTATCCTGTGAATTATGGATTTATTCCTCAAACGCTGGGGCATGATGGTGATCCGCTGGATATTTTAGTGATCTGCAGCGAAAGCATTCAACCTATGTGCCTGGTGGAAGCCACTGTAATTGGCAATATGCAGATGATTGACCATGGGGAAAAAGATGATAAAATCATTGCTATCGCCTCTCAGGATCCTGCTATGAATCATATAACAGATGTGAGTGAATTGCCCAAGCACTTTATTGCCGTACTGAAAAATTATTTCGAAAATTACAAAGTACTGGAAAATAAAATTGTGGAGATCGATGAGTTTCAGGATAAAGATGCTGCATATAAAATTATTAATGAAGCTATTGATTATTACAAAGAAAAATATCCACGTTGACCATTAAAAAAAAGGATATGGACTTACAAACAATACTCATCATTGTGGTAATTGGCATTGCCGCAGGTGTATTAAGCGGATTGATTGGCGTAGGGGGCGGTATTATAATTGTACCGGCTCTGGTATTACTGATAGGCTTTACACAAAAAGAAGCGCAGGGCACTTCGCTGGGTGTATTACTGTTGCCGGTAGGTATATTGGGAGTGTTGCAATACTATAAACAAGGGCATATAGATATAAAAGTGGTGGGCTACCTGTCGGTAGGATTTATTGTGGGAGGCTATTTTGGCAGTAAGATAGCCATGAATATTTCGCAGGAAGCTGTAAAAAAAATTTTTGCCATTGTAATGATCATCATTTCTGTAAAAATGATTTTTTTTGACAAACCAAAAAAAGACAACACCGTTTCCAATAATAAAGAAACTGTTCTCCACAATACAGAAAACAGCCCCACGCTTCCGGATCAGAAATAGCGCTTTATAATTCTTAACTTTTGTCCCCGCTCACCGGTAGTAGCATTAATGATACCCTGATTGTCTATTTTATCAATACGCACCACTCCGGATGCATGGATAAGTTCATGCTCATTCAATAAAATACCTGTATGAATAATATTTCCTTCAGCATCATCAAAAAAAGCAAGATCGCCACAGCGGGCTTCCTGTAAAAAGTTCACTAACTCCCCCTGTGTGGCCTGATGCTGTGCATCTCTTAATAAAGAATAGTGTAAAAATTTATACACTAATTGAGTAAAGCCGCTGCAATCAATGCCAAATACAGAACGCCCGCCCCATAAATAAGCAGTATTGATAAAAGTATAAGCGATTTGTGTAATGGTGGCAGCATCTCTTTTAGCTTTGGCAGGTTTCCAAACTTCACCTTCAAATAATGTGGTGTTTTGTTGCCATTGCATTTTACGGTTCTGCATTACAGGTAAAGAACTTCCAAAAGGCACAATCATCATTTGGCCGTTAAAGTCCAGTTCATTCATCCAGTCGGAAGTAATAATAGGGTCATCATTAAATACCACTGCATCGGTAATTTGTACATGCTGTATCAAACACCATCCGGCATAGCCGTCTGCTTTGCAGGTAATTTTTGCCCATCCATCCTGCATAGCAGATATGGTAGCGCATTCTCCAAATAGTAACTGGCTGGTCATTTCGGCGGTATGTGCGGGCTCTTTTCGTATTGAAGCCACAGGCACACAGCAAACGGCATAACTCATAATAAAAGTTTACGGTAACCTAAATTATGGAATTTAAAGTATGTTTACATCTAAATAGCAGAAAACTTATTTAAAGCTTTTGAACCCGGGCAAATACCACCATATCGAGGATAACGAACTGCTGCAACGTTTTTATGCCGACCATGACAATGAGTGGCTGGGCATTCTGCTGCAACGGTATACCATGTTATTACTGGGTGTTTGCATGAAGTATTTAAAAAATGAAGAAGAGGCCAAGGATGGTGTGCAGCAAGTGTTTTTAAAAGCCATCAGCGAACTACACAAGTACAAAGTGGAGTATTTTAAAAGCTGGATATATATGGTAGCCAAAAACCATTGCCTGATGAAATTAAGGGATAAAGGCAAATACACTACCGGCATCAATGAGCAATTAATGGCCACTCCCGACGAAACAACAGATAAAAGTAATTATATTGAAAAAGATAAAGCACTTACCAGTATGGCAGCGGCTTTAACGCAATTGAATAAAGAGCAGCAGGTATGTGTAACTTTGTTTTATCTTGAGAAGAAGAGTTATCAGGAAATAGCCGATCAAACATTGTTTTCTTTATTACAGGTAAAGAGTCATATTCAAAATGGAAAAAGAAATTTAAAAATACTAATGGAAAAAAGTGCATAGTTCAAAGTTGTATGCCATGAACCATCAACAATGAACCATGAGCTATGAACCATGAACAAAAATCAGCAATGAGCGATGAATTAAAAAACATATTAAACAACAGCAATAAAGATATTGATAACCAAAAGCTGATGGATTACCTCAGCCAGCAGTTATCAAAACAGGATAGCCATGAGCTGGAAAAAATGATGGCCGATGATGAATTCATTAATGATGCAGTAGAAGGACTGGAACAATTCAGCAGCAAAAAAAGCATGTCCATTTCGGTAGAACAGCTGAACAGAGATTTACAAAAACAATTGGCTAAAAAGAAATCGCGTAAAGAAAAACGCAGACTAAAAGATCAACCCTGGATATACTATGCCATTATCATCTTATTGGCCCTTATTATCATTGGCTATATCGTAATAAAAAAACGCTCCGAAAATAACAAACCCATTCCGGCAGTTCAAACATCATCCCTTGTTACAAAGGCACGTGAATAGCCACTAATGTTCCCTTGCCCGGCGCCGAATCAAAATCAACAGTGCCTTTAAGATAGCCAATACGGGTGCGGATATTTTTTAACCCGATTCCTTCAGTTACCGTTTTTTCCAACACAACAAAACCTTTACCGTTATCTTCAATGGTAGCTGCAATACCATCCCCATCTTTTATTAAAGAAATATCCAGTTCGTTAGCCCCACTATGTTTAATTACATTATTCACACATTCCTGAATTACTCTGTACAGTACAGCTTCCACATTGCTGTCTATGCGTTCGTTCAGCCCTTCGCTATACAGGTTAACTTTTAAAATACGGCTGTCGATCTTATCAATAAAATCTTTTACGCCATTACTCAGCCCGCTTTTCAGCAAGGCATTCGGCATCATATTATGGCTCACCGATCTTACCTCCTTACAGCTTTCATCCACCAGGTTTACTATTTTTTCAAATGCAATTCGGTCTTCTTCATTATTAAAATTAAGCCTGCTTTCAATACTTGATAAATTCATTTTGGCAGCGCTCATAGTCTGCCCCACACCATCATGCAACTCTCCTGCTATTCTTTTGCGTTCATTTTCCTCAGCTTCAATTACTGCACGGGTGGCCCTGTCCTGCTGCTGCATAATTTCTTCCTGCAATCTTTTTTGCTGCTTCAGCTTATTGCTTCTGTAAAAAGAAAAGCCCAGTAATCCGCCCAATACCAGTAATCCTGCAATAGCAGCAATCCAGTAATTCTTTGTAGTCAATTCAAATTGCTGTTGCTGAATCTGCTGTTCTTTTTTTGCTGTTTCGTACTGTGTTTGTAATTCGTTAACCTGTTTAGCGCTGGCAATATTTATTATAGAGTCCTTAACCTGTTGCTGCATTTTCATAAAGGTTATGGCAGCTGGATAATCGGCTTTTTTTTGATAGATCCCTGCCAATTGCCCGTAGCAGAATAACAGTTGTTCTTTTAGCTCACCTGCCCTGGAATAATTTATACTTTTGTTGTAATAAATTATAGCTTCAGCAATCTTACCTAAATTTTCATAGGCTTCTGCAATATTTGCATTGCTGACACTTTGTACCCTCAGGTCATTTAAGGTATCACCAATATCCCTGCTTTTAAAATAGTAAACTAATGCGCTGTCAATTTTGCCCGTAAGAAACTGGTACGCTCCGGCATTGCTATAGCCAAGTGCCGCCTCGCTCATTTTATTTTGCTGAATAAATAACCGTACTGCTTCCAGTTGATTATTAAAGGCTGTTTTAAAATCTCCTTTGCCGGAATAATAAATACTTAAATTCTGTTTTATGAGTGCTATACCTTCTTCAAAATTATTTTCAGTAGCAATGGCTAATGCCTCATTAAGATATTTAAACTGCAGGTCAGGTTTTCTAAAATTACCATACACTTCTCCAATATTATTTTTCCCCAGCATTACTCCTCTTGTATAGCCAACTGCTTCCCAAATTTTTAATGCGTCAAAATAATACTGTAATGCAGCTGCGTAGTTTCCTTTTATGGTTTCAATGGCACCCAAATTAGTCAGACTTCTGGCTTCTCCGGGTTTATATTGAATTGCTGCAGAGCGGTCTAAAGCCAATGTAGAAAAGCGGATACATTTTTCAGCCTGTTCATTTTTATGCTTAAAACAATAACTAATTAAGCGGTTTACTCCGTTTGTATCTGTGGCTCTGGCTGCATATATATCAAAACTGTCTTTTGATTGAGCAAAGTTGTTTTGTGCAAAAAATAAGAGAGCAAAAAAGTAACAGATCAATTGTTTCATCAAAAGAAGATTTAAAATTTGTATGCTGTTTATTCCTTACACAAGTATAGGTAATATTATTTTTTTTATTATACCCTGTAAATGGTATTTTATACTTCACTGCATTAAAAAATCCCGCTACAAGAGAGCGGGATTTTTTAAATACTATTTTACAATTTTATTGTTTTACAAATGCAATCGTTTTGGTTTGTCCCTCTGCAGTGATGCCGGTGATGCGGTACATGCCTGCAGGCAGATTAGCCACTGTAATTTCGAATTGATTGCTGCCTGCTATTAAGCTGTAGGCTGCTTTTTGCATTGGTCTTCCCATGGCATCGGTAATTACCATTTGCAATGTAGTTTTTTGTGCACTGGTAATATTGAGCAGGGCATTGCTGCGTACTATATTAGGGAGCAGACTTACCATATCAAATCCAGTGGCTTTATTTACAATTACAATTACGATACTGTAGGTTATTTTGCCATCATCGTTAATGGTTTTTAAACGATAGTAATTAGTACCGCTTGCCGCTGCAATATCGATATAATCAAATGGCTGCTGGCAGCGTGCTGCAGTAGCAGTGATTGAAGTAATATCAGTAAAGTTTCTGTTATCGGTGCTGCGCTGCAAAATCATGGTGGCATTTAAAT
>JBAXET010000146.1:0-7408 GCA_037140275.1 Ferruginibacter sp.
TTTACTACTACTGTCATTATTTTTGTTGTGGCATTCAGCGTAATGGTAGCTGTACCAGATCCTGCTGATGCATTAGCCGGCACTTCACTTGCGCCACTCAATACTGCTTTATAGGTAATAATAGTATCTGCCACAGGTGCAGTATCGCCTTTTTTACTGCATGATGCAGCAAGCAATACTGAACAGGCAATAAAAATTCCATAAATGTTTTTACGCATTAGTTTTAAATTAAAAGGTGAGTTAATTCGATGTATGCTGTCGATCTATAACAATACAATCGCAGGATTCTTTTACAAGGATGCCTGTACTATTTTTTTTTTCTGGAAGGAGTATAAATGCATGTCTTTGCAACTTCAAATGGCCTGTACTTTACCTGTTCAGGCATAATTTTCTCACAAACTATTGCAGCTATAAAATTGTATTTAACAATTATGTCAAATAATTGTGATTACCGGTGGTATAAACCTAAAAATAATTTTCATCTACTGCATACCGGTTAAATTACGATCCGCACCGTATTTATAAAAAGTACTCAATACGTATACCGGTAAAAATCTGCCGTAGCTTCATCTGTTAATAAACGTTTAAGTTCCAGGTCTTTTAAAATATCCGTATAATCCATTTTTTTACCATCAACAATTACAGTACGGTAAATCAAACGGATGCCATGGCTATAATCCACATACCAGTTTACATGGCCGGTATACAAAGGCTGTATGGGTTTACCATCAGCCTTATGCCATCCGTAAATAGCTACCCGGTTTGGTTTAGGATCAGTATTTATTTTAGAACTGATCACCACATCTTTTTTGATACCGGCAATCAGTCCTTTCCTTTTATGCCTTTGTGCTTCAATAAGGATATTGTGCTGAAAGAATGTAATACAGCTGTCGCGAAAACTTGTCAGTGGTTCAGGATTTAATTTTATTGCAGCAGCAGTATAAATGTCATCCACCATTTTTTTGGTGGGCAAAAAGCAATGCAGACTGTCTGCAATAAACTGTGCTGCCATTGGCGACATTGGCACACGTGCAAAATTCTTATTACTTCCCACGCTTAAATAATCTGCAGTAACAAAATATACGGCACCAATAATTTTACCGCTGGCCGAATCTGTTATGCTCACCTTTACGGGAACCAGTCTTTTTAAAAATGGAGGAATATTGCCAGATAAAATTTCATTTATCATTAAGGGCTCTCTTTCTGCTCGGCCCATCGCCCCAATTTTTTTATAAAATGCCTCCCCGTTTACAGCAGCAGCAACTCTTACAGGCAGTGCAAGTTGTACAGGGGTTTTGCAACAACAAAAAAGCAGCAGTAAAATACCAGGGAAATATCGGCGCATTACTGAAGTTACAAAATTGATTTAATTGAACTATACATTACACTAACTGCATGCACTATAAACAACAACGCAATATCAAAATACTAATCACTCAGTAAAAGATATTGCGTTGTTTTACCAACAGTTCACCTTTAAACGCTCTTTATTATGGCAGAAAAGAATAACCATGCCTCAGCTTCCACATAAAATATTTTTCCAGCAGTACTTTATTAAAATCATAAAATATATTAGGCAGCATAATAGCAAATGTTCTGGGCCTGAATAAATGATTACTTACAATCAGTACTTCTTTTTTACCTGCATCCATCACACATAAGCCTGCTATTTGTCCCCATTTTTTTGATTTCAATTTAGTTTCACCTTTGCTGATACGAATTATGTTCTCTGCAACAATTTTTCCGGTTTCATCACTTGGATAGCCTGTTTTTGGCACTGCAAAGGGTACTTTTTTAGATTTAAATGGAGCAGGCACATCTACTGTTAAACCTGCGCCCCAAATATTTTTATAGTGTTTGTGCTGATAGGTACCTTCTACATCCAAAAATCCATTAGCTAAAGAATCCAGTTTAGGAGAATTGCGTATAAAATCAACACCTATAAATGGTGGCATCAGCATTACAAAATTAGTATCAATGGTTTCGCCATTAGTGAGCTGGATATTGGTGGCGGTTACTTCTTTAACTCCTACCTGAGTACGGAAATGAATATGAAACATTTTCATAAACATTTTCAGCATGCCTTCTCCACCCGGCATTCCTTCAATTCCAAAGTGTCCTAAAAAATCTTCGGGAGTTACCCAGTACAGGTCAACTTTTTTTCTGATATTCTGATCACGCAGCCATTTTTCTATATTAAATAAAAATTCGTAAGCAGCTCCCATGCAACCTGCATTTTGAGTAGCTCCAATTACAATGGGACCGGGATTTTGTTTGAATGCTTCCAGTTTTTCTCTGGTCTTCATTGCACCAACAGGAGTTCCAATATATACTGCATGTTCCTTAATTCCTGGGGCAATATCAAAATTTACTTTTGGCCCTGTGGCAATGATAAGTTCATCATAAGAATAATTACCTTTTTCGGTATATACCACCTGTTTTTCGGGATCTACGTTTAAAGCATTGGTACAAACAAAATTGATACCTTTTCTTTCAAACACAATTCTTCTTGGTGTTGATATATCACTGATCTCTCTGCGTTTAATAGGCACCCAAATTAAAGAAGGGATATACAAAAAATCTTCGTTTCTGTCTATGACAGTAATGTCTGCTTTGTCTTTTAATTTTCTTTTTAATTCCAGGGCGGCTGTTGAACCTGCAAAGTTTCCACCCACTACTACTACTTTCATAAAATGTTATTTAAAGGATGAACGTTTTATTTTCTACCACAAAGTTTCAACACTTTAAAAGCCGGGGAAGTAACAATTGTTACAGTAGCAGCAAAACTGATGAGAATCAGAATTCGTTATGACAAAAACATGTGAATATGCCTCACCAATTATAACAATACAGGCTCATGTAATTGCATGGCCATGGCTTCGCCTTTTTCTAAAGCCTGCAGATTAATGGGCAACAGGTGATGGTATTTTTCGGGCAGTACTTTTTTTAATGCTTCCAGTATAGAAGCATTTTTAACCACAGGCTTCAGTTGCAGATATGCGCCGAGTATAATCATGTTCATGATCTTTGCATTTTTCATTTCCAGGGCGGCGGTTGTAGCAGGAATTCCTGCAATAATAATATCTGTTCGGGGACTCACTTTAAAAATGTTACCAGATTCGTACAGCAATAAACCTCCCGGTTTTAAACGGGGGGCAAACTTATCCATTGAAGGCTGATTTAAAACAATTGCCGAATCAAATAAAGAGATAATAGGTGAGCTAATAGGATGATCACCAATAATGGTAATACAGTTGGCTGTACCTCCGCGCATTTCGGGGCCATAAGATGGCATCCATGAGATTTCTTTCCCTTCTACCATGCCTGCATAAGCCAGTGTCATACCAAGCGATAATACACCCTGTCCGCCAAATCCTGCAACTATAAGTTCTTCTAACATAATTAGTCCTCCTGTAAATGTTTTAAGTCTTCCGCCCGGGGTAATTTAATATCCCCTAAAGGAAATGTTTTCACCATTTCTTCATCAATAAATTTTGCTGCTTCAAGAGGTGTCATCTTCCAGTTAGAGGGGCAATTACCAATAATCTCCACCAGGCAGGTACCTTTATGCAATTGCTGGTATTTAAAAGCATTTGCCAATGCTTTTTTGGTTCTTCTTACCGCATTAGCAGTATTCACCGCCTGCCGGGTTACATAAAAAGTACCGGGTAATTGTGCCATCAGTTCAGCAATTTTAATGGGTGCACCATAATAAGCAATATCCCTTCCATCCGGACTGGTAGTTGTTTTCATTCCTGCTAAAGTGGTGGGTGCCATTTGACCGCTTGTCATACCATACACCGCATTGTTCATAAAAACAATCAGTATATTTTCTCCACGATTGATGGCATGAATGGTTTCACCAATACCGATAGCCGCTAAATCACCATCGCCCTGATAGGTAAAAACATATTTATCAGGCATCAGCCTTTTTATAGCCGTAGCTACTGCGCAGGCTCTTCCATGTGCCGCTTCCTGCATATCAATATTCATATAGTCGTATGCAAAAACTGAACATCCTACCGGCGCAATGCCAATTGTTTTTTCCTGTATATCCATATCTTCCACCACTTCCATAATCAGCTTATGTACCAGACTATGTGCACAACCCGGGCAATAGTGCATACTTACATCCACCATGGTTTCAGGTTTATGATACACCATTTCATATTCCTCTTCATGACATACAGGTGATTTAAGATCAACTGCATTTTCGGATAAAAGATGATCCTCAATTTGCATCATGGTGAATTAATTTTTCCAGGTGATGTAATATTTCTTCGGGAGTGGGCATAATGCCACCCATCTTTCCATAAAATTCTACCGGCACTTTTCCTTTTACTGCCAGTTGCACATCTTCCACCATTTGTCCGCTGTTAAGCTCTACACTAAGCATCATTTTAACCTGATCTGCTAAAGCTAATAAACGTTGGTATGGATAAGGGTACAATGTTATGGGCCTTAGTAATCCAACTTTAATTCCTTTTTCACGGGCAAGATCCATACTCTTCTGACAGATTCTTGCACTTAAACCATAAGCCACAAAAAGATATGTTGCATCCGCGGTTTGATATTCTTCAAAACGCACTTCCTGCTCACGCATCAGTTTAAATTTAGCTTCCAGCTTTATATTATGCTGTTCCATTGCCTCTGGTTGAATGAAGAGGGAAGTAATATAATTACGTTCGCGGTTTTTAGGTTTCCCTGTTGTGGCCCAGGATTTATCTGATACGGGTGGTTGGTATTCTTTAAACTGCACTTTTTCCATCATCTGTCCGATAGCACCATCAGATAATATTAGAACAGGATTACGGTATTTTTCTGCCAGATCAAATCCTAAATACACAAAATCTGCCATTTCCTGTACTGATGCCGGAGCCAGTACAATCATTTTATAATCGCCATGTCCTCCCCCTTTTACAGATTGAAAATAATCTCCTTGTCCGGGTTGAATGGTTCCTAATCCCGGGCCTGCACGATTTACATTTACAATTAAACAGGGTAATTCTGCCCCTGCTAAATAAGAAATCCCTTCCTGCATCAGGCTGATTCCGGGAGATGAAGAACTTGTCATTGCACGAAATCCGGCACCCGCTGCACCATACACCATATTAATGGAAGCAATTTCACTTTCTGCCTGCATCACAACACGGTTATGTTTGGGCATTTCACGCACTAAATATTCCAGCACTTCAGATTGTGGTGTAATGGGATAACCAAAGTAAGCATCGCAGCCGGCCTGTATTGCCGCTTCTGCCATTGCTTCATTTCCTTTCATGAGTTTTAGTTCGGACATCCCATTTTATTTTAGTGTGGTATTTATATTTAGCAACTGAGCCTTAAAATCGGGAGGAGTAATATCCATCTTTTTTTTCTTTGTATTAGTACGGTAAACTGTAATCACCGCATCCGGACAAACCAATGCACAGTTTATACATCCGGTACAAACATCATTATTGGCAATGATATAACGGTAGCCTTTTATGTTGATGGTATCTGATATTGTAAGTGCTTTTTCCTTACAGGCTGCAGTGCAAAGTTCGCAGCCTTTGCATCGTTGAATTTCAATTTCAACCCTCCCCTTAACTTTTCTGTTGAGAGGGATAACAGTAGCTGAATCGTTGACGTCCATAGATAATGTTTTAATTATTTGGAGCTGCACAAAACTCATACGTATTCACAGGAAAAATAAGCTATCTGGTCATAGCGGGGTATGATTATTATCAGTTGTGAAAACAATTTTGCATAAACAGCAGCCCGAAGCATTTAAACAAAAACAGTCAGCACGTTACCGCACTGACTGTTTAAAAATGATATCAATTATTTTACTGCGCTGTTGTTACATCGTTACCGTTATTATACAGGTAAGTAATCAGGGTGCTTTCATTACTGGCTGTTACTTTTTTTACATTTATACTTCCGGTTAATGTGCCATAATTTTTAGTACGCTGTGTGGCAAAAGGCCCCGACATTATCACATCATTATCCAGTGTAACCAAATCCAGTACATTCAGCTGGTCAACATTTTTGTCGGGTATCACTGGAAAATTATGTGTCAGCAATTCCCCGTCCTGCATTACAATTTTGCCATCTTTAGCTATATGAATTTTTAATTTTTTAATACCAAAGCATTGCTTATTATTAATGGTAAACCAGGTTTCAGAAAAGCCGGTCCACTTGCCTTTGTCTTTAGTTATAAAAATTTCGTAGTGTAGAGATTCTTTGGTTGAATCGTTGTACATAGTGCCTGTCCAGAGGCCCCTGATATCCTGACTAAGTACCAGTAAGGGGCTGCAAAGTACCATCAGAACGATAATGAGTTGTTTCATAAGGGTGGATTTAGGATGATTTCGCAGCTATAACGTAAGGGGCAGTATATTATTTGAAAAAAGGGGAAAATATTCCCCTTTTTTCAAAATTTAAGTTTTTGCCGATAGTAGTATTATTTTATTCCAACGCCAGACTTTCCGGGTAAAATCACTTTTAATTTTGCTGCTACAGCAGGAAGCATATCATCTGCTTCAGGTGCAACCAAAAAGATTTGTTTACTCACTACATGGGTGTACTTTTTTTCTTTGGCCACTAGTTTAATGGCATCATACACTTTTTTATAAATGGGTACTAATAAGTCATTTTGTTTTCTTTCCACTGCCTGTGTTTCAATTTGCTGCCAGTTCTGAATCTGATACATTAATCCGGACAAATCATTTTGCAGGTTCTGATGTTCGGTAGCCGTGGTTTTTAAGGAGTCGTTAAACTTAATTAATGAAGCCTGATATGAATTCACCAGTTGTTCGTAATAAGGTTTTAAAGAATCCGATTTATAATGTTCCAGCAGGGTATCAACTTTAGCAGTTTCGGGCATAATAGATACCATGACATCTACATTAATATAACCTGTTCTCATCTGGGCTTTAGCATTAAAATTAGCAGCAATCAAACAGAAAACTAATACAACAGAATATAGTTTTTTCATCATGAATTTTTTGGGCAATTTAAAATAATAAATCTATGTGAAAGTATTAAGGAAGATATACTAGCGTTAAGCTTTTGATAAATATTTTACATTACAGGCTTTGGATAAATACTTTCCAAAATGAAAGAACGCTACAGCCAGCCGGGCTGATACTTTGAGCAGTAGTTGCAGCTTACATTTTGCCTTATCAAAACAGAGCAAAATAATTATAATGCCAAAAAAAATGGAATTAATTTCATTAGGACGCCAATGGTAAACAACCAGAAATTTTGTTTAGGGCCTTTGCCATTTTGTTCACAGCGCCTGTTCCTTTTACAATATAATCTACAGCACCATACTGAATCGCCTGAAGTGCAATTTGTATTTCTTCCTGACCGGAGAGAAAAATAAATTTTACTGAAGGATGTCTTTGCATAATGATATACATAATAT
>JBAXET010000147.1:0-7379 GCA_037140275.1 Ferruginibacter sp.
CCTATGTAATAATTTATTATTACTGTTTATAAATCTCTATGTATTATAAGAGACGAACGTAGTGATAGGTAAGTATCACGCTGGTTTCAATGTGGGGTTTTGGGAACAACTTGTATGCAAATACTATATTTATCGTACAAATTGGACAGTAAAAATACGGGTATTATTCAAAAAATGTAGTTTTCTTATTACTTTTTTTTCGAAAAATCAAGACTACGCTGATTTTCAGCAAATTATTACCCAAAATTTTAATAAAATTGGACCGTATGGCTATTGGTTTGCTTTTTAAAAGCTGCCGGGCTACCCGCAAAAACCAAATCACCCCCATCCTTACCCGCTTCCGGCCCCAGTTCTATGATCCAGTCGGCACTTCTTATTACATCCATATTGTGTTCAATTACTAATATCGAATGCCCCTGCTCTATCAATGCATTAAAGGATGCCAGTAATTTCTTTATATCATTAAAATGCAGTCCGGTGGTGGGCTCATCAAAAATGAAAAGTATACTACCCTGTGCCTTGCCCTTTCCTAAAAAAGAAGCCAGCTTTACCCTTTGTGCCTCTCCGCCACTAAGCGTATCTGATGATTGCCCCAGTTTAACATAGCCGAGGCCCACATTACTCAATGGCTGTATCCTTCTCACTACTTCGGGTTCGCCGGCAAAAAAATCAATGGCTTCATCCACACTCATTTCTAATACTTCATAAATATTTTTTCCGCCATCAGTATCATATTTATTGGGCTGGTATTTTACTTCCAGCACTTCTTCTTTAAATCGCTTTCCGCCGCAAACATCACATACCAGGTGTACATCTGCCAAAAACTGCATTTCCACCACCTGCTCACCTTCTCCCTTACACGCATCACATCTTCCCCCATCCACATTAAAAGAAAAATGCTTGGGCAAAAAGCCCCTGACCTTACTCATGGGTTGCTTGCTGTACAAGTCTCTTATTTCATCATAAGCTTTTATATAAGTTACCGGATTACTTCTGGATGATTTACCAATTGGATTTTGATCTACCATTTCTACCTGCGAAATAAAATCCACATCACCGCTAATGGCTTTATGCAAACCTGCTTTTTCAATGAACTCTCCTTTTAGTTTTTGTAAGGCCGGATATAATATTTGTTTTACCAATGTGGTTTTACCACTGCCACTTACCCCGCTTACCACACACAACGTATTTAATGGAAACTCAACATTTATATTTTTAAGGTTGTTTTGCCTGGCGCCTTCTATAATTACAGAGCGGTTCCATTTACGGATTGTTTTGGGAGGCTCAATTTTTAAAACTCCTGATAAATATTTTCCGGTAAGACTTTCCGGATTATTTATAATAGCATCATAATTGCCCTCTGCAATTACTTCTCCCCCTAAATGACTGGCCAGTGGACCCATATCAATAATATGATCAGCTTCCCGCATCATCATTTCATCATGCTCCACCACAACCACGGTATTGCCCAGGTCTCTTAATTCTTTCAATACTTTTATCAAACGTGCTGTATCTCTTGAATGCAGTCCGATTGAAGGTTCATCTAAAATGTAAAGGGAATTAGTTAGGTTACTGCCCAAACTTCTGGTTAATTGTATGCGCTGACTTTCGCCACCACTTAAACTATTGGCCAAACGGTTAAGGGTAAGATAACCCAATCCTACATCCATCAATGTTTTAATACGATTTCCAATCTCCAGTAAAATTCTTTTAGCTACCTGCTGGTCGTAAGCATTTAATTCCAAATTATTAAACCAAGTCTGCAACTCATTCACCGGCATTTCGCACAATTCACCAATATGCTTGCCGCCCACTTTAACATACAATGCCTCTTTACGTAAACGATACCCTTTACATTCTGTACACAAAGTTCTTCCCCGGTAGCGGCTAAGTAATACCCTGTACTGCACTTTATATAAGTTGGCTTCCACTTCTTTAAAAAAATCATTAATACCCTGTGCATGTATATTGCCATTCCACAATTCATCCAATTGCTTTTCGGTAAGATCCATAATGGGTTTATGTACAGGGAAGTCGAATTTTTTTGCCGCTTTAACAAACTGGTCTTTCCACCATACCAGTTTTTCTCCCTTCCATGGTGCAATAGCTCCTTCGTATACACTTAACTGCTTGTTGGGAATAATCAGGTCGGGATCAATGCCTAATATCTGAGAAAAGCCTTCACAGGTAGGACAAGCCCCGTAAGGATTATTAAAAGAAAAAAGATTGGGTACCGGTTCTTCAAAAACAATTCCATCAGCTTCAAACTTATTGGAGTAGTGCAATTGCTTTTTATTGTTGATATCAAGATACAGTTCTCCCTCACCTTCATAAAAAGCAGTGTTCACCGAATCGGCCATGCGATGTTTGTCATCTTCGTCAAATGCCTTTACCACAAAACGGTCAACCAATAAAAAAACGGTTTGTGGTTTGTGGTTTATAGTTTGTTGTTCCAGGTAGTCTTCAATACGGATGGTTTCCTTATTAATATACAAACGCGAAAATCCTTTTTGCAGCAGGATATTCAGTTCTTCTTTTACATCCCTGTTTTTTTGCTGCTTAAACGGCACCAGCAATAACACTTTATCGCCTGCAGTTAATTGTACAATGGCCTGCACCACATCATTTACATCATCTTTTTTAACTTCTTTGCCACTTACCGGAGAAATTGTTTTTCCTGCCCGGGCAAATAACAGGCGGAGATAATCATAGATCTCTGTCATACTACCCACCGTACTTCTTGGCGTACGTGTAATTACTTTTTGTTCAATTGCAATGGCGGGGCATAATCCCTTGATATAATCCACATCGGGTTTATTCATGCGCTGCATAAACTGCCGGGCATAAGCACTCAGGCTTTCTGCATATCTGCGCTGGCCTTCTGCAAAAAGCGTATCAATAGTTAAAGAAGATTTACCCGAACCTGAAACACCGGTTACCACAATTAATTTATTACGCGGAATGATAACGTCAACATTTTTAAGGTTATGTACTCTTGCACCCTTTATATATATATCGCTTTGCTGTATTGTATTACCTGCCTTTGATTGCAATTTTGTAGTAGCCATACTCAAAAATACTACATAAATACCGCTGCTCCGCATATGTGAAACTTTTCTTAAAGCAGTAGAAGAAATACTTCCGGTATATAGTAATTGGTATTTTTACTATGTCATTGGTATTCGAAAATTGAGTGTTTCTACTCATAATAATTTTGAAATATCTATTATTTTTACAGTCCAATATCCAAAAAAGTGAAAAGCCGTCATAAGCCTATCTAAAAGACTTCTACGTAATTTTTCCCATTTTTTGGTCCTGTTAATTAAAGTCCTAACACTAAAACTGTAGAAGTTTATGAAATGCCTAAACAATCTTACCGACCAGCAGCTTATTCATTTGTATATGGAAGGCGACGCTGATGCTCTTGCAACCATCGTGATGCGTTACAAAGACAAAATTTACACCTCCATTTATTTGCTGGTGAAAGACAAGTATTTATCTGAAGACATCTTTCAGGATGTATTCATCCGTATCATCGACACTTTAAAAGGTGGCCGTTACACAGATGAGGGAAAATTTTTACCATGGGCAATGCGTATTGCACACAATATGTGTGTAGACCATTTTAGAAAAGTAAAACGCAGTCCAACAATCAAAACCAGCGATGACCGCGACATTTTTGAAGTGTTGAACTTCAGCGAACCGGGTGCTGACCACAAAATGATGGCTGGTCAAAGTCACGACCGTGTAAGGAAAATGGTAGATATGTTACCGGAAGACCAACGCGAAGTGATCATCCTGCGCCACTATGCCGATCTTAGCTTTAAAGAAATTGCTGATCTTACACAGTGCAGCATCAATACTGCTTTAGGCCGTATGCGTTATGGTTTAATTAACCTGCGTAAATTAATGACCGAAAAACAAATCGCATTATAATATTTCTGTAACCCCCGGAAATAAAAAACCTCCTTTAAAAGGAGGTTTTTTTATGCGATCAACTAATTGTGTATTATTTTTTAAAAGCTGCTTTAACTTTTTCCAGATGAGCTATAAAATCTTTTGGCCCCTTAGTGGCATCATATCCATATCCATCGGGCACCAGTAATTTACCATCGGCATCGGTAAAAACATAATTGGGTTGTCCGCTGGCATGAATCAGTTTTGCCTGGAGGTCTTCATTTTTATCTCCTACATTTTCAATAGTGGAATTGAGCAGGGGGGAGAATATTTTTTCGTTATCCGGCAGCTCTTCATTAAAATCGCAAAACAAAGAAGCAATCACAAAATCGTTCTTCATCCGCTGCCCCACACCGTTATCGATCCATATTTTTGATTCAAACTCACGGCAATTCACACACTGAATACCGGTAAAATCGAGCATGATGGGCTTATTCAATATTCGGGCAGCCGCTTTAGCCTCCTCAAAATCATAATAAATAGTAAGGCCGTTATTAATAGCTGCCAGCGGCTCGTATTTTTTAAGGGTGGCCACATATTTTACAGGTGGTAATGCAATAGCTCCAGTACTACTATTTTGCGGTGCAACAATAGCAGCTTCACCTTTTCCCCCTGCAATAAAATCCTGTGTACCCATTGGTGGTACAAATGCAGAAACTGCTTTTAATGGGGCACCCCATAATCCGGGAATAAGGTATATGGCAAATGCGAAAGAAAATATGGCCAGCATTAATCTTGATACCGGAATAAATGGCAATCCAAAATCATTTTTAGGCAATTCGCTGTCGTGCTTAAAATGAATTTTACCCATCAGGTAAAAGCCCATCAGTATAAACAGCACTACCCATAAAACAATAAATACTTCTCTGTCTAATAATCTCCAGCCTTTATCTAAATCGGCATTGCTTAAAAATTTTAATGCCAGTGCCAGTTCTAAAAATCCGAGAATTACTTTCATGGCGTTTTGCCAACCACCACTTTTGCCTAAAGTGCTTAATAAAGCTGGGAAAAAGGCGAATATGGCAAAGGGCAGTGCCAAACCAAGTCCAAAACCAAGCATACCAATAATGGGAGCTGCTTTTCCTGCGGCCGATGATAAGCCCAATAAAGAGGCAACAAAATTACCCGTGCAACTGAATGATACCACCACCAGAGTAAGTGCCATAAAGAATATACCCGAATAACTTCCTACACCAGCTTTACTGTCGGCTTTATTTGACCAGGAAGAAGGCAAGTTAATTTCAAATGCCCCTAAAAAAGAAATGCCAAAAAGTACAAAGAGTACAAAAAGAAAAATATTGAATATCCAGTTAGTAGATAAATTATTGAGTGCATTTTTAGGTAGCACGGTAGCCACCAATGCCCCTACCAGTGTATAGATAAGCACAATACAAAAGGAATAAAATAATGCATTGATTTTTCCCTGTGCAGGTGTTTTACTTCTTTTGGTAAAAAAGCTAACGGTAATAGGCACTAAGGCATATACACAGGGAGTTAAAAAACCAATCAAGCCTGCTGCAATTCCAGCAATTAGTAATGCCCATAAGGACTTAGAATTAGTACCGCCGCTGCTACCAGTATTATCAGCAGCCCCATCGGCTGTATATTGAAATTGCATGGAGATACGCTGTTCGCCCGACTCAATGCTTTCTCCTTTTTTATAATAATAATTGATGCTGCCAATGATACGGGTGCTGTCGCCTTTTTGCAGTGTTATTTTTTGTATCCACACAACAGAATCGGTATAAAATTTTATGGTAGCATTATTTAATCCCGGTTCAACAGCAGTTTGCATAGTACCGGTTTCCTTAATGCTGTCGGCTAAAAATCGTTTAGCAGCAGAATCAAAACTAATACTGGTATTTACAGGCAGGTCTGCTGAAATGGTTTGTACAGAAAAAAGCCTGACCCCTTTTTCAGGTTTTGCTTTTATCCTGAGTTCAAATTCGCCCGCTGCATTTTTTACTTTATCAAAAAAAAATTGCACAGGTTGTTGTGCCTGTGCAAATAAAATTGATACCAAACAAAATATGCCAGTTAAAAAAAAAGTTTTTCCTCTCATCAGAATAGTATTTACCTGCTTAGTTTAAAGCGATATTGAATTTTTCTGTTGCTGGAGGCATACAGGTTCTGTCGTTACATATCATCGACTCCACTTCTCCGCTTACATTAGTTTTAATTTTTCCTTTTACAGTAACCACCTGCACAAACTCTGCTTTCCCTTCAAAATAAATCACATTCACTTTGAAATTTTTATCAAAGTACTTTATGGTTTTGCCATTTTCTTTAACCTTACCGGATAAAGTTACCAGTGCATTATTATTGAATGTAAAAATGGTAGGTATTGGCCCACCATCGGGAGTGTTTTGAGAATACACATGCCATCCCGCTGGAGGTGTGGCAGTCATGTGTAACTCATACTTATTACCGGCAAGTTTTTTTGCAGTGAAAGTCCAGCTGGTTTTTTGCTGGGCAAAAACCGAAGTCAGAGAAATGATCAATACCGCTGCTAAAAATATTTTTTTCATTGTCAGGTTTTACTGTTCAGATATATTTTAATTATTTCACTTATTACAGACGCAAATTTAACTCTTGTTTTTAATTCAATTTGTTAAACCCGGCAAAGCATTGTTTACACAACCCCCTGCCGGGTAATGCCTTACATTTTTGCTTTCATACAAGCTTCCGTGCAAGTATGCCCTTTTTCACCATGAGCATACATATGCTTCCCATCTTTACAGGCTGCGGTGCATACATGTGCTTTCATGGCCATTGGCGCTTTTTTCTTTTTCTTTTGCTGACCATCAAAATTAGTGCTGGCAAAAGCCCCTGTAGTAAATGCTGCCATCAGGATAAATAGTGCTGTTTTTTTCATAATAAATGTTTTTATACCATTTATTCCAAAATCAGCTGCCTTATCACCCATTCAGGCCAATTATTTTTTAAATTCTTTTCTTGCCTGTTCCAGACACTTATATTTTTGATTTTGGGCGGTGTGCACATTTTTATATCCATTTTCTGCAGCAACAACAGCAATGCTATTCTTTTTATAGAACATTGAAATGATCAGCATCTTGCAATGCCCTGTCATTTTACTAAACGCACGGCTCAACTTTTGCAGAAAATTATTTTGAGTATCGCTTTCAATAATTTTCTCTTCTGCAGATTCGTCAATTTCTTCTGCTATAATGAAATTTGATTTTCTTTTCTCCCTTAATTCTTTAAGCCATAGATTTCGGCATATCGAATACAGGTAGGTTTTGAAAGATGAAGAGATTTCTAATTTATTTTCATGAGCTTTATTATGTATCACAATCAGCGCATTTTGGAAAATATCTCTGGCATCAGCAACCGACCCGCTATTTTGAAGAATATAACGCTCTACCACAGGGTAACTGAACTTATACAAGTATGCATAAGCC